>CAXUIQ010000047.1:0-1557 GCA_964250815.1 uncultured Acetobacteraceae bacterium | reverse complement strand
ACCCCCCGCAGGCCCCCGCAGCCCAGGCGGCCCGCGGGGCGGGCCGGCCCCTCCCCCGGCGGGGGCGGCCGCGGCGGCAGCCCGCCCGTCCTCTTCTCCATAACGGGACACCTGGCATGGCCGAACCGGTCCTGATCGCGGTTGCCGGTGCCGGCCTGATCGGCCAGGCCCATATCAAGCGCATCCTGGATGATCCCGGCGCCAGGCTTGCCGCGATCATCGACCCCTCCCCCGCGGCAGCGGAGCAGGCCGCCGCCCTCGGCGTGCCAGCCTTCTCCGACCTGGCCGAGGGTCTGCGGGCGGTCAGGCCGGAGGGCGTGGTGATTGCCACGCCCAACCAGCTTCACGTGCCCCACGGCCTTGCAGCGGTCGAGGCCAGGGTACCGATGCTGCTGGAGAAGCCCGTGTCCGGAGACCTGGCCAGCGCGCTGCGGCTTGTCGAGGCGGCGGAGGCCGCGGATGTCCCCGTCCTCGTCGGCCACCACCGGCGGCACAGCCCGCTGATGCAGCGCGCCCATGCGGCCGTCGCGTCCGGCAGCCTGGGCCGGGTCGTGGCGGCCGCCGGGCTGTGCCTGTTCCGCAAGCCCGACCGAGGCTATTTCGACGGCCCTTGTTCCTGGCGGCGCGAACCCGGCGGCGGCGTGGTGCTGATTAACCTGATCCACGTCATCGACGACATGCGCAACCTGTGCGGCGAGATCGCGGCGGTCCAGGCCGTTACATCCAACGCTGCGCGCGGCTTCCCGGTGGAGGACACCGCGGCCATCCTCCTTCACTTTGCGAACGGCGCGCTGGGCACCCTGACGCTCTCGGACGCCGCCGCCGCGCCCTGGAGTTGGGAGATGACGGCGGGCGAGAACAAGGCCTACCCGCATACGGATCAGTTCTGCTACCTGGTCGCCGGCACGGACGGCTCCTTGTCCGTGCCGCGCCTGGACACCTGGCGCCATGCCGGCGACGGCTGGTGGACGCCGCTTGAGGCCAGCCGCGAGATCGTGCCGGAGCAGGACCCGCTGGCGCTACAGATGCGCCACTTCTGCCAAGTGGCCCGGCGTGAGGCCGCCCCCCTGCTGGACGGCCGCGGCGGCGCACGAACCCTGGAAGCGACACTCGCCGTCGTGCGCGCTGCGGCAAACGGCGAGACCGTCCGGCTTTCCTGAACTACAGGGCCGGTCAGTACTGCAGCCGCGCCACCCGCCGCAACTCCTCCGGCGTGCTGGTGCCGAAGCCGAAGAACTCCAGGTAGGCCGGGATCATCTCGAACAGCATGTCCGCGCCCACCTGGACCGTGCAGCCGCGGGCCATGGCCGCGCGCAGCAGGGGCGTGTGCTCTTCCTTCATCACGACCTCGCCGACGAAGGCGCCCTCGTCGATCCGCGCGGGATCGACCGGCAAGGGGTCGCCCGCCTTCATGCCCAGCGGCGTCGCGTTCACCACGATGTCGAAGCCCGCGGGGTCATTGGACCCGATGAGGACGTCCAGCGCCGGGTAGTGCCGGCGCAGGCGGTCCGCCAGCCCCGCTGCCGATGCCGCGGCCGGATCGAACAAGGTGATCCC
>CAXUIQ010000046.1:1489-13473 GCA_964250815.1 uncultured Acetobacteraceae bacterium | reverse complement strand
ACACGACTACGACCTGGCCCGCGACTACTCGACGCGCGGCCCCGCGAACTGCTACACCCGCCGGCAGAAGTACCAGGAATACCTCGACCGCCACCCCGACGGGGCGTTCGTCACCGCGTCGCGGTCGGCGCTGGGCCGCATCGCCGAGCCGCTCGATGTCCTGCTGCATCGCCTGGGCCAGAAGCTTGAGGACGAGGCGGAGGAGCTTGAAACCGCCCAGCGCAACCGGATCGAGGCGGTGCGGCGCTCGGTCAAGCGCCGGGCCATCGACCGGCTGGCGGCCTGGACGGCCATGCTGGACGCGGTTGGGGCGGTGATGCCGGAGCCGGGCACGCGGCCGCAGCACGTGCATACCCTGCACCTCGACCGGCGGGACGGCTTGGACCGCGATGTCGGGCTGCGCCGGCACTGGCTCGACCCTACCATGCCGTTCGCGCAGGCCCTGGCGGCGCCGGCGCACGGCCTGCTGATCACCTCCGCCACATTGCGGGACGGGGGCGACGGCGAGGGCGGCGAGGCGGGATGGCCGGCCGCGGAGGCGCGGGTGGGCGCGGGATACCTGCCTTCCCCGCCGCTCCGCGTTTCGGTCGCAAGCCCGTTCGACTACGCCGCGCAGACCCGGGCATTCATCGTGACCGACCTGGCGCCCGGCGATCCCGGCGCGCTCGCCGCCGCGTTCCGCGCGCTGTTCCTGGCGTCCGGCGGCGGGGCCTTGGGGCTGTTCACCGCCATCCAGCGGCTGCGGGCCGTGCATGCCCGCATCGCGCCGGAGCTTGAGGCGGCGGGCATCCCGCTGCTCGCGCAGCACGTGGACGCGATGGACAACGCGACGCTCGTGGACGTGTTCCGGACGGAGCTGGACAGTTGCCTGCTGGGCACCGACGCGATGCGGGACGGCGTCGATGTGCCGGGCCGCGCGCTGCGGCTGGTGGTGTTCGAGCGCATACCCTGGCCCCGTCCGGACATCCTGCACCGCGAGCGCCGGACGCACCTGTCGGGCGGCGATCCCAAGGGCTACGACGACGGCAAGGCCCGGCTGCGGCTGCGCCAGGCCTTCGGCCGGCTGGTGCGGTCCTCCACCGACCGCGGCGTGTTCGTGCTGCTGGACCGCCGCGCCCCGTCCCGCCTGCTGAGCGCGTTCCCGGCCGGCGTGGAGGTGCAGCGCGTGGGATTGGCCGAGGCGGTGGCGAAGACGCGGGCGTTCCTGGAGCCGGCCATCACGCAGCCGTAGTTTTGCGCCGGGGCCAGCCTGGGCTACCTTGGGCGCGCACATCAGGGAACAAAGCATGCTCGTCCGAACCGGACTGGACGCCCAGGAAGCGTTGGTCTGCACCATGGTGCTCGTCGCCGCCGCGGACGGCGCCATCACCGACCGGGAGATCGGCGTGATGGCGGGCCTGGTGCAAACGCTGCCGGCGTTCCAGGACTTCAGCAGCGAGCACCTGGACTTCGCATCCGACGCGGCGGTGGCCTTGCTGGAGGAGGACGAGGGGCTGGCCCATGCCGGCGCGATGATCCGGGCTGCGCTGGAGCCGCGACTGCGCGAGACCGCCTACGCCTTGGCGTGCGAGGTCGTCGCCGCCGACCGGGCGACGAGCCAGGCGGTGCTCCGCATGTTGGAACTCGTGCAGGGCGAGCTTCGGCTGGAGCCGCTGGTGGCCGCGGCGATCGAGCGTGGGGTCAGGGCACGGCACCAGGTGATCGGCCGGTCGGACTAGCGGCGGTGCCGGCCTGCCTGGTCGCCCGGATCGACGTGCATGACCCGGCGGGCTTCGAGGAATACCGCGCCGGCGCCGCACCGGTCGTCGAGGCATCCGGAGGCTGATACGTGGTCCGCACGGGCCGGTTGGATCTGCTGGAGGGCGCGGAGCCGAAAGGCCGTCTGGTCGTCCTTGAACCTTCATCCACGGATGCCGCGCGGAGTTTCTGCTGCGGCGGCGAGTACGCGCCGCTGTTGCGGAGGCGCCTCGCAAATGCGGCATCCGACATCGTTCTGGCGAAAGCACCCTTGCCCGGCTAGGCCGCGTCGCGGGGCCGCCGCCCGGTCCGCAGCGACGGGAACAGGACGGGACATGGCGCGTTGTGCGCAAAACCATGGAGCGGCAACATGAGCGGAACGGGCGACGCGAAGGCGGGACCAGGGCTTGAGGAGGCGGTCCACGAAGTCCAAGGGGTGTTCCCGGACGATGCCACGCTGCAAGGCGCGCTGTCGCAGCTGACCCTTGCGGGATACGACCGGGCCGACTTCAGCCTGCCGGAGGATCAGCCCGCGGGCGAAGCGGCGACGCCGAACGAGAGCGCGGAGCCGGCCACCGACGACGCAGACAAGCGCCAGTTGCGGACGATGGGCACGAGCATGGCAGGCTATGCCGGCGCCGTGGCCGCCGCGGGTGCGACGCTCGCGACGGGCGGCGCCGCTGGGCTGGCCATCGCTGCGGCGGCGGCCATCGGCGTCGGCACGGGAGTGACGGCGAATGCGGCCGGCCAGGCGGCGGACAATGCGCAGGTCGAGGCGCGCAACCAACGCGGGCGGGAAGGCCGGCTCATCTTGGCCGTGCGCACCACCACTCCTGATCAGGTCAAGCAGGTGATGGGCATCTTGCAGCAGGCCGGCGCGACGAAGACCGACTCGGTGACGCGCGCCGACCAGGCGCTCACCGCGGGTGTCAGCTCGGCAAGCTGGACCGGGGAATAGCCCGCGTCCAAGGCGCTGTACGCGGGAGAAACGAAACCGAAGTGTCGGGCTGCCTGACAACAGGCGGCCCGACGCCAGAAACCGTTCGGTTCAGGCGAGCTTCAGGTTGGTCGCGGCCGCCTTGCCACGTTCCATCGCGACCTCATAGCTGACTTTCTGGCCATCG
This sequence comes from uncultured Acetobacteraceae bacterium, assembly GCA_964250815.1. Taxonomy (GTDB): domain Bacteria; phylum Pseudomonadota; class Alphaproteobacteria; order Acetobacterales; family Acetobacteraceae; genus CAHJXG01. The sequence goes on along the minus strand of CAXUIQ010000046.1, from coordinate 10,612 downwards.
TTCAATCCATTCAAACCGGCTGCCTGGACAGCGGTGATATGGACGAACACGTCCTTGCTGCCGTCTTGCGGCATGATGAAGCCAAAACCCTTGGTGGCGTTGAACCACTTAACGGTGCCGATAGCCATTCGCACTTAACTCCTCGGACGCACGGCCGGCCGTGCGGTGGTTGGGTCGATTGAACCGGCGCCGTGCGGCCCCGGTCCAGCAAGTCAGTCGTTGACTACGCGAGTTTCAGGTTTGTCGCGGCGGCCTTGCCACGTTCCATCGCCACCTCGTAGCTGACGGTTTGACCTTCATCCAAGCCGCGCAGGCCCGCTGCCTGGACAGCGGTGATGTGAACAAACACATCCTTGCCGCCGTCCTGGGGCATGATAAAGCCAAAGCCCTTGGTGGTGTTGAACCATTTCACTGTGCCGGTCGCCATAGCTGCGTCGCTCTCCGCCTTTGCTGCCGCAACAGCGCGGACAGCGAGACAATCGGGCCTTTAGACGGCTTGTGGGCACCCGAGGATAGCGGAGGCGCAGCAAGGCTAGTCAAAAACACGACTGATTTGTTATGGGCGCAGAAAGCGCTTGGCAAGTCAAATGAAACGAGATGACACCGGAAACCGTTTTGGCGGCGCCGGCCTGCCCCGTCCGCAGCGCCAGCTTGACCCTCCCCGCACCGGCTCAAAAAGAAAGGGCGGACCTTGCGGCCCGCCCTTCCCGTCGCGGAACGATGTCGGACTGTCTCAGAAATCCATGTCGCCCATGCCGCCCATGCCGCCCATGCCGCCACCGCCGCCGGGCATCCCGCCAGCCGGCTTCTTCTCCGGGCGCTCGGCGATCATGGCTTCCGTGGTGATCAGCAGGCTGGCGACCGAGGCCGCATCCTGCAGCGCCGTGCGCACGACCTTGGTCGGGTCGATGATGCCGGCGGCAACCATGTCCTTGAACTCGGCGCTCTGCGCGTCGAAGCCGAAGTTGTAGTCGCCGTTCTCCAGCACCTTGCCGGCGATCACCGCGCCGTCCTCCCCGGCGTTCTCGGCGATCTGCCGCAGCGGGGTCTGCACCGCCTTGCGCACGATCTCGATGCCGAACTTCTGGTCCTCGTTCTCAGCATGGAGCTTCGCCAGGATCAGGCTGGCACGGGCCAGCGCCACGCCGCCGCCGGGCACGATGCCCTCCTCGACGGCCGCGCGGGTCGCGTGCAGCGCGTCGTCCACCCGGTCCTTGCGCTCCTTCACTTCGACTTCCGTGCTGCCGCCGACGCGGATCACCGCGACGCCGCCGGCGAGCTTGGCCAGCCGCTCCTGCAGCTTCTCGCGGTCATAGTCGCTCGTGGTCTCCTCGACCTGCGCGCGGATCTGGTTGCAGCGGCCCTTGATGTCGTCCGCGGAGCCGGCACCCTCCACCACGGTCGTGTTCTCCTTCTCGATCAGCACGCGCTTCGCACGGCCGAGCATCTGGAGCGTCACGTTCTCAAGCTTGATGCCGAGGTCCTCGCTGATGACCTGGCCGCCCGTGAGGATCGCGATGTCTTCCAGCATCGCCTTGCGCCGGTCGCCGAAGCCCGGCGCCTTCACGGCGGCAACCTTCAAGCCGCCGCGCAGCTTGTTGACCACGAGCGTCGCCAAAGCCTCGCCCTCGATGTCCTCGGCGATGATCAGCAGCGGGCGGCCCGACTGCACCACCGTCTCCAAGAGCGGCAGCATGGTCTGCAAGCCCGACAGCTTCTTCTCGTGGATCAGGATGTACGGCTGGTCCAGCTCGGCGACCATCTTCTCCGCGTTGGTGATGAAATACGGGGAGATGTAGCCGCGGTCGAACTGCATGCCCTCGACGACGTCGAGCTCGGTCTGGATGCCCTTGGCCTCCTCGACGGTGATGACGCCCTCGTTGCCGACCTTCTGCATCGCTTCCGAGATCATGCGGCCGATCTCGGATTCGCCGTTGGCGGAGATGGTGCCGACCTGCGCCGTCTCGGCCTCGGTGGTGATCTTGCGGGTGCGGTCCTTCAGCTCCGCCACGATGGCGGTCACGGCGGCATCGACGCCGCGCTTCAGGTCCATCGGGTTCAGCCCGGCGGCCACGCCCTTGGCGCCCTCGCGCACGATGGCCTGGGCCAGCACGGTCGCCGTGGTGGTGCCGTCGCCGGCGATGTCGTTGGTCTTGGTCGCGACCTCGCGCAGCATCTGCGCGCCCATGTTCTCGAACTTGTCGGCCAGCTCGATCTCCTTGGCGACCGTTACGCCGTCCTTGGTGATGCGCGGGGCGCCGAAGCTCTTGTCCATGACGACGTTGCGGCCCTTCGGCCCCAGCGTCACCTTCACGGCGTCGGCCAGGATGTCCACGCCGCGCAGCATGCGCTGGCGGGCGTCGCCGCCAAATCGTACGTCTTTAGCAGCCATGTCGTATTTTCCTCAATCCAATGGTTCTTGCGTCGGGACGGCTCAGGCGGCCTTGGCGGTGGCCGCGGAAACCTCGATGATGCCCATGATGTCGCTCTCCTTCATGATCAGGAGTTCCTCGCCATCAAGCTTCACCTCGGTGCCGGACCACTTGCCGAACAGCACGCGGTCGCCGGCCTTCACGTCCAATGCCACAATGGCGCCCTGCTCGTTGCGTGCGCCGGGGCCGGCGGCGATGACCTCGCCCTCCATCGGCTTCTCTTTCGCGGTGTCCGGGATGATGATCCCGCCGGAGGTCTTCTCTTCGGCGGTGATGCGCCGGACCACGATCCGGTCGTGCAGCGGACGGAACTTCATGTGGGATCGCCTCCTGTGTCGAATACCCTGGTCGGGCGTTAGCACTCTCACTCAGAGAGTGCCAGCGATCTAGAGGCTGCCCTCGGGGAAGTCAAGGGCGTGGCAGCATCCTGCCTCCACGAGTGCCAAATTATTGGAAACACTCATTTTTTCCTTTCACAACGCCCCGCGTTCTGGAACGCTCGCGTTGCGGCCTAAATCGGCGCCGCCGCGGCGTTGCGTACCTTGCCAGACATCCAGACGCTAGGAACCCTGCATGACCCTGGGACTGCAAATCAACGATTACCGGCTCACCACTGCTGAAATCCTCTACTTCCTGCCGGACCATCCCGGCCTGTTGCAGACGTTCATCTGGCAGGACCTCGACCTGGCTCCGCGCTTCCCGGCCCTGCGCCGATTCCTGGAGTTCTGGCAGCGCGAGTTGGACGGTCCCTTGCACTCCATCCGCGTCGCCACTAGCAAGTCGGTTCGTCCGGCATCGGTGCGGCACACCTCCCACATGCTGCAACTGCACTGAGGACGGCGCTCCGGCCTGCTACGGCACGGACCGCCGGCGCGCCAGCACCAGACCGAGTGCGACCGAAAGCGCCAAGAGCACGGCAGCTGCCGCGACCTGCGTGCCCTGCGACACCCGCACGCCGCCGCCCAGCAAGGCGAACACGACGGTCTGCGGCACGTAGCCCAGCGCCGAGGCCGCCAGGAACGGTCCGGGCGCGATGCCCGACACGCCGGCCAGCAGGTTGAGCAGCAGGTTGTTGCCGACCGGCAGCAAGCGAAGCGTCAAGGTTGCCGCGAAGGCGTTTGCGCGGAGGAAGCGGCTCAGCCGCTCGATCCGCCCGGTGCCGTTGCGCGCCAGCCAACGGGCCGCCCACGCCCGCGCCGCCCAGCGCGCCCAGTAGTAGTCCCAGGCGCACCCCAGGACTTCCGCCAGCAGCGCAAGCGCCATGCCCGGCCAGAAGCCGAAGGCCAAGCCGCCGGCATAGGCGACCGCCTGCCGCGGGATGCCCACGGCGCACGCGGCGGCGGCGGCGGCTGCGAACGCCAACGGGCCGCGCTGTCCCGCCGCGGCGACCCCGGTGTCCAGTCCCCAGTGCCGCAAGGCCAGCCCGGCCGCCAGCAGGCCGAGCAGCAGAAGCGCCGGGCGGGCAGCCACGGAGGACAGCGACACGATGCGTTGCCGAACGCTGGCTGACACTCCATCTCCATAAAGGGTGCCGCCACGGCGGGCTTCGAGAGGGTTCGACGGGCCGCCACGCAATCTGCCGGGCGGGCGGCGTGGACTCATAGTTTGATCACGGTTTGGAGGCCAGGGTTCCGAAATGCCGCTCGCTGCCACGTTCCCCATCGCCCTGCCTCGGGCGGCGCACCGGCCCCAGGCCCGTGCCGTCGCAGCCTGGCTTTTCGGGGTGTGCGCCATGCTGCTGGTCATGGTGTCTTTGGGCGGCGCCACGCGCCTGACGGGATCGGGGCTTTCGATCATGGAGTGGAAGCCCCTCATGGGTGCCCTGCCGCCCTTGTCGGATGCGGAGTGGCAACGGCTCTACCGGCTCTACCAGCAGATTCCGCAATATGCCTTGGTGAACCAGGGTTTTGGGCTGGACGGCTTCAAGCACATCTTCTGGCTGGAGTGGACGCACCGGCTTTGGGGCCGGCTGATCGGCTTGGCGTTCCTTGGACCCTTGGTCTGGTTCGCGCTGCGTGGGGCCATCGACCGGCGGCTGGCGTGGCGGCTGGGCGTGCTGTTCCTGCTGGGCGGGTTGCAGGGCGCCATCGGCTGGTTCATGGTGGCCAGCGGCTTCGCGGCGGACAGCACGGCCGTTTCGCCATACCGGCTGGTGGTTCATCTCGTCATGGCGCTCACCCTGTATGCCGCGATCTTCTGGACGGCGTTGACGCTTTGGCAAGACGGTTCGGCGTCGCGGCCTGCCGGCAGCCCCCGCCCTGCCCTGCGCGCCTTGACCGCCGGGACCTGCTGCGCCGTCGCCTTGACGATCGTGGCCGGCGGCTTCGTGGCCGGGCTGCACGCGGGCCTGGCCTACAACACCTTCCCGCTCATGGACGGCTCGCTGGTGCCGGCGGGCATCGCGCAGCTTGAGCCGTTCCTGCGCAACATGACGGAGAACGTCGCGACCGTGCAGTTCGACCACCGGGTGCTTGCGACCGCGACGGTGCTGCTGGCCTCTGCGACGCTGGTCGTGGGGTTGCGCGGCGGCGCGGCGGGACGGCTGCGGACGGCCCTGCTCGCGCTCGGCGCGGCGGTGCTGGCCCAATACGCCCTGGGGGTCGCGACGCTGCTTTGGGTCGTGCCGGTGCCCTTGGGCACGGCGCATCAGGCCATGGCGGTGCTCGTGCTCACTGCGGCGCTGGCAGCGATGCACGCGGCGCGCAGCCTGGCTGCGGCACCGAGCGTCGATGCCAGGCTTTCAGCTCCCCATTAAATGAGCCGAAGTGCCCGCGCCGCGTTCATCGCCTGCTGCCATGTTTGAGGACATCCGATGACCCAGCCTGCTCCCAGCCCCGTCGCCGCAACGGACGCCTTGTTCTTCGACCGGCCCGGCACGGCGCTTGACCGCGCCGCGACCAAGCGCATCGTGGGCGCCGCCCTGGCCGGCATGGACGACGGCGAGTTGTTCCTGGAGTACCGGGAAAGCGAGGCTCTGAGCCTGGACGACGGGCGCATCCGCAGCGCCGGGTCCGACACGCAGCTCGGGTTCGGGCTGCGCGCGATGCTGGGCGAGGAAACCGGCTACGCCCACGCCGGGGAGCTTTCGGCGGATGCGCTGGGCCGGGCAGCGGCGACGGTCTCCGCCGTGCGCTCCGGCCGGTCCGGCACTGCGGCGGCCGCCCCGCGGTCCAGCAACGCCCGGCTGTACTCGGACGCGAACCCGCTGACCGAGACGGAGTTTCCAGACCGGACGGCCACGCTTGGCGAGATCGACGCCTATGCGCGCGGGCGGGACCCGCGGGTCAAGCAGGTCATGGCGTCCTTGTTCGGCGAATGGCAGGCGGTCCAGGTGCTGCGCGCGGACGGCACGCGGGCGGCCGACCTGCGCCCGCTGGTCCGGCTCAACGTGTCGGTCATCGTGGAGCAGGGCGGGCGGCAGGAAAGCGGCACCTTCGGCGCCGGGGGGCGCCATGGCTACGGTCGTCTGCTCGACCCAGCTTTCTGGCGCGGCGCGGTGGACGAGGCTTTGCGCCAGGCCTTGGTCAACCTGGACAGCCGCCCGGCGCCGGCCGGCGAGATGCCCGTGGTGCTCGGACCCGGCTGGCCCGGCATCCTGCTGCACGAGGCCATCGGTCATGGGCTGGAGGGGGACTTCAACCGCAAGAAGACCTCGGCGTTCGCCGGGCTGCTCGGGCAGCGGATTGCCAGCCGCGGCGTCACCGTCGCAGACGACGGCACCCTGCCGGACCGGCGCGGAAGCCTCACGATCGACGACGAGGGCACGCCGTCCGGGCGCACGGTCATGATCGAGGACGGCGTGCTGACCGCCTTCATCCAGGACCGGCTGAACGCCCGCCTGATGGGGGTGCCGGCGACGGGCAACGGCCGCCGGCAGAGCTTTGCCCACGCGCCGATGCCGAGGATGACCAACACCGTCATGCTGGGCGGCCAGTCCGAGCCGGAGGAGATCATCCGGTCGGTGCCGCGCGGCCTTTACGCCGTCAACTTCGGCGGCGGCTCGGTCGATATCACGTCGGGCAAGTTCGTGTTCTCGGCCAGCGAGGCTTACCTCATCGAGGACGGGCGCATCACCACTCCGGTGAAGGGCGCCACGCTGATCGGCAACGGCCCCGACGCGCTGCTGAAGGTCGAGATGGTGGGCAACGACCCCGGCCTGGACTCCGGCATCGGCACCTGCGGCAAGAACGGGCAGGGCGTTCCGGTGGGCGTCGGCCAGCCGACCCTCAAGCTCTCAAGCTTGACCGTAGGCGGAACGGCGACATAGGAGTCGGGGTATGTCGAACTTCTTGCCCCGGCTTGCCTTGGCCTGCGCGCTCCTGCCGGCCGCAGGGCTGCCCGCGAATGCGGCCGACCCGCTGGATGCCTGCCCGGCGGCGCACGTCGCCCCGCTGGCGCTGCCCCGGGTCAAGGAGGCTCTCGAACGCAATTCCGAGCTGACCATCGTCGCGTTCGGCTCGTCCTCCACGCAGGGCTGGCACGCCAGCAGCATCGCCCACAGCTACCCGGCGGTCTTGCAAACGGTGCTGTCAGCCGCCCTTCCCGCGGCCCACGTCGCGGTCATCAACCGCGGCGTCGGCGGCCAGGACGCCGCCGAGATGCTGCCGCGGATCGAGGCGGACGTGCTGGAGGTACGCCCCAGCTTGGTGATCTGGCAGGTCGGCGCGAACGGGGCGTTGAAGAACCGCAACCCCGAGGAGTTCAAGCGCCTGGTCGCCGATGGCGTGCGCACGCTGCGGGACAAGGGGATCGATGTCGTGCTCATGGACAACCAGCGCGCGCCGCTGATCCTCGCCTCGCCGGTGCACCAGCAGATCGACCAAGTCCTGATCGACCTGGCAGCAAAGACCAAGACGGGCCTGTTCGACCGCGGCGCGTTGATGGATCAATGGCAGGCGTCCGGGCATCCCTACGAGGAATTCATCTCGGGTGACGGCATCCATCACAATGACCTCGGCTACCGCTGCGTCGCGCAGGCCTTGGCATCGGCGATCCTTGACGGGTTGAACCAGCCCGCCTTGCCGCTCCGTTCCGCGTCAGCCCGGCATTAGCCTGCCGCTACGGCGGGGCATGCAGCGTCGCCCTCCGCCGGGGCGCCTTCGGCCACGCCCGCCAGCCGCAATCCGCGTGCGAGGTGTTCCCGGTCTTCCAACCGCTCGTAGGAACTGTCGCGGAGATAGCGTTCGATGCTGAATGCGGGGTCGATCGCGAGCAGGCGGCGGAGGACCACGGCTGCTTCCTGCGCTTGCCCAAGAAAGCCGAGCGCGGCCAAGTAGGGTTCGCATGCACTGGAAAACGCCGGGTTCATCTCGCTGACGCTGCGCCCGGCGACCACGGCCCCCTCGTAGTCCCGCTTCGCCAAGGCGACGAGGCTGAACCCGGTGTCGTAGTGGAACGCATAGGGATCAGTGGGCGCAAGCTGCTTGTAGCGCAGCAGGCGGCGGTTGCCCTCCTCCCAATCCCCAAGGTAGAGGTGGGCGAGGCCTGACAGCGCCCAAGCCATGGCCAGGTTCGGATTGAGCGCCAAGGCGCGCTCGTGCAGGGCGATGCCCTCCCGGATACGGCGCTGGAGGGATGCGCGGACGTGGCCTGCGATCGTCAGCCCTTTGGCGTCCTGCGGGTCGAGCGTGACCGCCCGCTCCGCATGGTGCGCCGCGTCGTTCACCGCCGCGTCACGGTCCTTTGCCCAGCCCTGGCTCACCAGGAAGCCGAGCCAGCAGGCATACCACGCACAAGGGGGCGCGAGGTCGGGTTCGAGCGAGACCGCCTGGCGCAGCCACTGGCCGGATTGCATGAAGTGCTCACGCTCCAACCGGCCCAGGCCCGGAAGCGCGCGGAGCAGCAGGTCGTAGGCCGCCGCGTCCGAGGCCGGCCGTTGCGCGGCACGGCGGCTTTCGATCGCCAGGATTTCCGGGTCGATCTGCGCCGCGACTTCGGCCGCAACCTCGTCCTGCAAGGCCAGCAGGGCGCTGGGCTGCCGGGCGACGCGCCGGGCCCAGACGACGGGGCCGCCATCGCGCAGGTCGGAAAGCCGCAGCGTGACGCGAAGCCGCCGCCCCACGCGCTGGACCAGGCCGTCCAAGACGAAATCGAGGCCGAACGTCCGGCGCAGCCCCATGTCGTCGCGGCCGTGCTGCACGGATTGCGCGAGCGGTCCGCTCGGGACCAGGAACATCCAGCGGACCTTCTGCATCGCCGCGGTGATCTCCTCCGCCAAGCCCAAGGCAAGGTGCGCCTCGGTCTCGTCCGTGCCGACCATGGTGAGCGGCAGCACGCCGAACTTGGGTCCCACGCGGGGGGAAGCGGCGCGCGGCTCGGGCCGCGGCTCCGCAGGCGGCAACAGGGCAGGCGCGGCCGGCCGGGCCGTGCGGCCGGTGCGTATGGCTGCCAGCAGCGCCTGGGTTTCGGCGGACGGCGTCGCGTCCAGCAGGTCGGCCAGCACGGCCCGGCAGCGGTCGTAGGATTGGATCGCCATGCCGCGCTCGCCGCGTTCGGCGTGGGCACGCATCAGCGCCCGCCAGGCGCCCTCGTGCGCGCGGTCGATGGACAGGAGCTGCTGGGCGACGACGATCAGCGCCTCGGGCGACCCCTGCTCCGTCAGCAGCGTTTCGCCGACCGAGCGGGCGCGGTCCCGCAGGCGCTCGCGCTCGGTTTGCAGCCAAACGTCGAAAGCGGGATCGACGCCGTCCAG
>CAXUIQ010000046.1:0-1479 GCA_964250815.1 uncultured Acetobacteraceae bacterium | reverse complement strand
CCGCGGTATCCCCGCCGCCCCGCGCCGCCCGCCGCGCGCCGGCTCCCTGGGGGCGCGAGGCCGGGTGGGTCGTGGTGGCGCGGAGCACCTCCTCGACATCGACCCAAACGACGCTGGGGCGGAGCGCGAGGCTGTCCCGGTTGATCGACAGCACCTCCTTGCCGGCGGGGGCGAGGACCTCCAGCAGGCGGTGGATCTCCTGGCGGAGCGAGGCGCGCGCCTGCTCCTCCGGCCGCCGGCTCCAGAGCAGTTCCGCAAGCCGCGAGCGAAGCACCGGGCGGGGCGCGGACAGCGCGATGATGGCGAGCAACGCCCGGGTCTTGCGGCCCGGCGGCAAGATGCTCTCGCCGTTCGGGGTGGATGCCTCCATCTGGCCGATCAGCCGCAGGCGCACGGCCACCGGGTCCATGGCATCGGCGACGGCGCGTGTGGCGGCGCGGGTCTGGCTCACGATCATTGCCGCATTACCGCTGATCTCACGCGTGATTACAAGGTGAATGCAGCAGAAGCGGCAATGTTTCTCACAAATTCGTGTCCAACTCGGCTGAATCCGACTTTGTTCCTAGATCGTAAAGCCCGGCTTCGGAGAAAATCGGTTCCACGCGGCCGCTCCATGCTTCGTGGTAGCGTGAAAGCCAGTGTTCGGCCTGGGTCGGCCCGCCGTCCAGCATCGGGTCCAGCGGGGCGAGGTAGGCCGTCTCATCCTCGCCCGTGGCATCGAGCCGGGCGCGGGCGCGCAGGCCGTCCCGCGCGATTGCCGCCATGTCCCGCGCCAGGTCCCGCACCGTGCCGCCGGCCCAGGGCGCGTCGAGGGCGAGCCGGGGCACTGCGGCCCGGAGCGCCTGGTACGCCTCCCACGGATGCTTGCGGACCAGGGCGTCGGCCGCCGCCAACGCCGCGTCGTCATACAGGACGCCCACCCAAAGCGCGCTCTGCGCCACCATCATGTCCGGACGGCCCGCGTCGGCGCCGCGCATTTCCAGGAAGCGCTTGAGCCGGACATCGGTGAAGGCCGTCGTCATGTGGTCGGCGAAGTCGCCGACCGTGGCGCGGCCGTTGCCGATATGCGGCCGGCGCCCGGCCATGTACTCGCGGAACGACTCGCCCGCCACGTCCCTGTACGCACCCTGGCGCTCGATGAAGTACATCGGCACGTCGAGCAGCCACTCGACGTAGCGCTCGAAGCCGAAGTCCTCCGCGAACATGACGCCCGGCATGCCGGACCGGTCGGCGTCCGTGTCCGTCCAGACCCGGGCGCGGCTCGACAGGAAGCCGCTCGGCTTGCCCTCCACGAAGGGCGAGTTGGCGAACAACGCCGTGGCCACCGGCTGCAACGCCAACGACACGCGCAGCTTGCGGGCCATGTCGGCCTCGGACGAGTAGTCGAGGTTCACCTGCACGGTGCAGGTCCGCTGCATCATGTCGAGGCCGAGCTTCCCGACCAGCGGCATGTAGCGCCGCATGATGGCGTAGCGGCCC
>CAXUIQ010000045.1:0-13789 GCA_964250815.1 uncultured Acetobacteraceae bacterium | reverse complement strand
AGGGTGGGGTGGTGTCGTCGGGCATCGCGAAGCTCCTTGCGTCGGCAGGCCAACGTCCTTTCAGCCGGCCTTTTCCGCGGGCGTGAACGCGGCACCGGGAAGCCGGGTTCGCCAGGGCTGAAGCCTGATCGCAGGCCGGGGTTCCGGCAACGGGCGAACCGAAAGGCGTTTTGGCCGGCGATCCGGGTTCAGGCATGGTGGAAATACATGCGCCGCCGCCCTTCGCGTTGGGCGGAGCAAGCGTCGCGGCTCAGCGCAGCCGGCGTTTCAGGAAGTCCATGGCGACCCGGACCTTGTTCGGCAGGAAGCTGCGGCTCGGGTAAAGCAGCCAGGCCGCGGTTTCGAAGCTCGTGGCCGTCACGCGATGCCCGGGAAAGAGGTCCACGAGCCGGCCCCTTGCCAGGTCCTCGCCGGCCAGCCAATCCGCCAGGAGCGCCGGCCCCACGCCGGCAAGCGCCAGGTCGCGCAGCGCGAGCGCGTTCGACGCCACCACGTCGCCCGAAACCGGGACCGCCTGCACGCCACCGCTGCCGCCGTCGCGGAACCGCCACTGCGACCGGAACCCGGGCAAGTCGAACAACAGGCAGCGGCGGTCCCGCAAGCCGTCCGGAACGCGCACGGCTCCTGCCCGGGCCAGGTAGGCGGGCGCCGCACAGACCCGGTAGCGCGTGTCGAAGAGCTTGGTCCCGACCACCTCCGCCTCGACCGGCGGCCCCAGCCGCACCGCGAGGTCCACGCGCTCGGCCACGAGGTCCAGGTTGGCGTCGGTCAGCAGCAGTTCGACGCCGAGCGCGGGATAAAGGGCGCGGAACTCCGGGATCAGCGGCACGAGGCACCTTTGGCCGAACGCGACCGAGGCGGTCAGGCGCAGCGTGCCCGCCGGGCCGCCGGCACTGACCGCGAGCGCTTCCTCGCGCGCCCGCTCCACCTCGTCCACGGCTGCCTCGACGCGGGCGAGGTAGAGCGCGCCGGCCTCGGTCAGGGCGAGGCGCCGCGTGCTGCGCTGGAACAGCCGCAGGCCCAGCTCGGCTTCCAGCCCGGCCATGGCCCGCGACACCGAGGACGGATCGGCGCGCGACGGCCACAAGCAGGCGCAGGCTTTCCACATCCATTCGTGCAGGATGAGCACGACGCTCCTGCGCCGGCAACGGTGTCGTGCAGCGTCCAGCCGCAGTACTGTCCTCAAGGCGAACGTCGGAGGCCGCCCCATGAGCATCGTCTTGCGCATCGACGCGAGCGCGCGCAACTCGGATTGCCATTCGCGCGAACCGGGCGACCATTTCGAGCGTGCTTGGCTCGCGCGGCACCCGGATGGCCGGGTCGTCCGGCGCGACCTGGCCGCTCCCCGCCTTCCTCGGCATCAAGGACGTCCAGTTCTTCGCCGTCGAAGCGGCGACGGGGGACGACGCGGCGCTCATGGCGCGCAAGGACGTCGCCAGGCACGGGATCGACACAGCCCTCGCGGCCATAGCTCAAGCGGGCAAAGCTCCCGAATAAAGGAAGGAATGATCGGATGACGGACCTGACCGGCAGGGTAGCCCTCGTCACCGGCGCGAGCCGCGGCATCGGCGCGGCGACGGCGACGGTGCTTGCCCGATGCGGGGCGAAGGTCGTGCTGGCGGCGCGGACCGCCGACGCGTCTGCGTCCGTGGCCGCCGCCATACGCGGCGAAGGCCGAGAAGCCGGCAGCATCGCCTGCGACGTCGCGCGCTACGCCGACGTGGAGGCAGCGGTGCGCCACGCCTGCCACACCTTCGGCCGCCTCGACATCCTGGTGAACAACGCCGGGCTGATCGAGCCCATCGCGCGGATCGGGGACTCCGACCCCGAGCTTTGGGGCCGCGTCGCCGACGTGAACACCAAGGGGGTTTACCACGGCCTGCGTGCGGCCATCCCGGTCATGGTGGCGCAGGGCGGCGGCGTCATCGTCAACATAAGCTCGGGCGCTGCGACAAGCGCGCTGGAAGGCTGGAGCCACTACTGTTCCAGCAAGGCGGCGGTGCTGTCGCTGACCCGGTGCGCGGACTAAGGAGTATGGCGGCTCCAACGTGCGCGTGGTCGGCCTCAGTCCGGGCACCGTCGCCACCGGCATGCAGGCCGCGATCAAGGCGTCGGGCGTCAATCCCGTGAGCAGGCTCGACCCTTCGGCGCATATCCCGCCGGAGTGGGCTGCTCGGGCCGTGGCGTGGCTCTGCACCGACGAGGGCGCGCCCTACGCCGGAACCGACTTCTCGCTCAAGACGGACGACGCGAAGCGGCTTGTCGGGCTGCTCCCGGCTCAATAGCCCCGGCCTCAAGCGGCTGAGGCCACCGTGGCGGGATCGTAGAGGACGCCCGCTTGATGTGAACCGCCGGGGCACTTGCCGCTGCTTGGGTTCCGGCAATGCCCAGGGCGCATCAACCTCTTGTGGCGAATCGGGCGGTTCGCCGCGCAGGCTGCGCGCAGGCGCCAACGCCTATGGCAGGCCGACGCGCGACAGCATGTGCGAGGAACCAAGCGATGAGCCTCACCTTCTATTACGCCCCCATGTCCACCGCGAGCATCACCGAGGCCGTGCTCGCCGAGTTGGGCGTCGCGTGCGAGCGGATCAGGCTGGACTTCGCGGCCGGCGACACCCGGGCGCCGGACTTCCTGGCGGTCAATCCGAACGGCAGGGTCCCGGCGGTCGTGCATGACGGGACCTCGATCTGGGAGTCTTGCGCCATCACGATGTATTTGGGCGAGGCCTTCGGCGTGGAGGCCGGGCTTTATCCGGCGCCGGGTCCGAAGCGGGGCGAGGCGATGAAGTAGATCGCCTGGAGCAACGTCACCTTGGCCGAGGCCGGCAGCCGTTTGGCCGCGTCGCTGCCGCCGGGCAGCGCGGGGGGCGTGCAGGAGGACTCCAAGGACCGGGTCCCGGCCGGGCAGGGCAACGCCGGGGCGGCAGGGAAGGCGAAGGCGGACATCGCCGCCGGCCTCGACATCCTCGACGGCGGGCTGGCGGGGAGGCCGTTCCTGCTCGGCGGGTACAGCCTGGCCGACACGCACGTTTGCAGCGTCGTCGGCTGGCTTGGGATGATGGGCGCCGACATGGAGCCGTTCGCCAACCTGGCGGGATGGATGCGGCGTTGCGGCGGGCGCCCGGCCATCGCGGAGATGATGGCGGGCTGACCGGGCCTCAGCCCAGCGGCAGGCCGACGTAGTTCTCCGCCAGCGCCGCCGAGGCTTCCCGGCTGCCCACGACGTAGTCCAGCTCCGCCAACTGCACCCGGCGGTCGAAGTCGGACGCGCCGTCGAAGCGGTGGAACAGCGTCGTCATCCACCAGGAAAAGCGCTGGATCTTCCAGATGCGGCGGAGCGCCGTGGCGGAGTAGCCCTGCAGGCCCGCGTCCTCCCCCGTCCGATACCACCGCTCGACGGCGCGGGACAGCAGCAGCACGTCGGCGACGGCGGAGTTCATGCCCTTGGCCCCCGTGGGCGGCACGATGTGGGCGGCGTCCCCGGCCAGGAACAGCCGACCGCACTGCATCGGCTCCGCCACAAAGGAGCGCATGGGGGTGACGCTTTTCTGGAAGACGCGGCCGGTCTGCAGCGTCACCCCGTCGCAAGCCAAGCGGCGCGACAGCTCCGACCACACGCGGTCGTCGGACCAGGCTTCCACCTCCTCGTCGGGGGCGCATTGCAGGTACATGCGCTGCACGGTGGGCGAGCGCATGGACAGCAGCGCGAAGCCGCGGTCGTGGTTGGCATAGACCAGCTCGTCCGAGCTGGGCGGCGCTTCCGCCAGGATGCCGAGCCAGCCGAACGGGTACACCCGGTCGAACCCGCGCAGCGACCCGGGCGGCAAGGAGGGGCGGCACACCCCATGGAACCCGTCGCACCCGGCGATCAGGTCGCAAGCCAATGTATGCGCCTGCCCGTTCCGGACGTAGCGCACGGCCGGGCTGCCGGAGAGGTAGCCCTCCACCGCCACGTCCTCGCAGTCGAACAGCAGGGGAGCGCCGGCCGCGTGCCGCGCGGCGATCAGGTCGCGCACGACCTCGTGCTGGCCATAGACCATGACGGAATGGCCGACCAAGGCCTGGAAGTCGATCCGGTGCAGGGTGCCGCCGAACAGGAACTGCGTGCCCTCGTGCGGCAGGCCCTCCCGCCGCATGCGCTCGCCGAGGCCGGTCTGTTCCAGCACATCGACGACGTGGTGCTCCAGCACGCCGGCGCGGATGCGGTTCTCGACGTAAGGGCGGGAGCGTGCCTCGACCACGACGCTCTCGATGCCCGCGAGGTGCAGGAGGTGTCCGAGCAGCAGCCCGGCCGGTCCGGCGCCGATGATCGCAACTTGGGTGCGCTCTTGCGTTTCCATCCGGCAAGCTTCGCGCGTCTGCGTCGCGAAGGATAGGGGGCAGGCCCGGGCCGTCGGTTGGTCCTGAACTGATCCGCAGGCAAACATCGCCCGGAGGCAACCCGGAACCCGGGCGTGCGCCTGCGCCAGCACCGCTTGGGGCCGCCGCGCCAGCCACCAACCCAGCCCGGCACCGGAATCTTCCGGCAACCTCGACCCGCGGGCGGCCGCCGGCGCTGCCCGGTCACGCCCTCGCCGAACCGGGCGCGCAGCGCGTCCGCCGGGCCGCAGGCGCACCGGCTCGCAGGCCAGGACCGCCTGGGCGATATGGAGACGGAACAGTTCCGGGTAGCGCACGATGCGGCGCGGGCCGCAGGCGCAGGCGGCGCCGGGCGGGAACGCGCCATGGTCGCGGAAGGCTGTCCCGAAACGGGGCTGCCCAGCGGGCGCTACCCGCCGTCTGGCCCAAGCGGCCAAAGCCAGGCCGCCCCACGCACGCCGCTGCTGTCGCCGTGCTGGTTGCGCAGCACGGGGGTGGTCAGCGCGTCGCTGAACGTATAGCGCGCCATGAGCGCCGGCACGCGCTCGTAAAGCTGCGGCATGTTCGACACGCCGCCGCCGAGCACGATCACGTCGGGGTCCAGGACGTTGACCACCACCGCCAGCCCGCGCGCCAGCCGGTCGGCGTGCCGGTCGAGCGCTTCGATCGCGGCCGCGTCGCCCGCCTCCGCCCGGCGCGCCACGGTTGCCGCATTGGGTGCGCCGCAGGAGCGGGCAAGGCCCGTCCCGGCCAGGTAAAGCTCCAGGCAGCCGGTCTGGCCGCACCAGCAGGGGGGCTGCGGCCACTCGTCGCCGCGCGGCCACGGCAGGGGGGTGTGGCCCCACTCGCCGGCGACGCGGTTGCGCCCGGACACCACCTTGCCGTCCACCACGATGCCGCCGCCGCAGCCGGTGCCCATGATCACGCCGAACACGCAGCGGTGCCCGGCGCCGGCGCCGTCCGCCGCCTCGCTCAAGGCGAAGCAGTTGGCGTCGTTCTCCACCCGCACCGGGCGGCCAAGGGCTGCGGCAAGGTCCTGGTCCAGCGCGTGGCCGATCAGGATCTGGCTGTTGGCGTTCTTCACCAGGCCGGTGGCCGGGCTGATGACGCCCGGGATGCCGATGCCGACGCTGGCCCGCACGCCCGCCTCCGCCTCCGCCGCCTGCACCAGCCCGGCAATCGCCGCGATCACGCCGTCATAGCCGGGCGGCGTGTCGGTGCGGCGGCGCAGCGCGACCTTCCCCGCCGGGTCGAGCATGGCGATCTCGATCTTGGTGCCGCCGAGGTCGATGCCGATGCGATGTGCCATGCCGTCACAATAGCGGCCCGGCCCGCGCTTGCTCAAGCGCCGGGCTTGCGGAAAGATGCAAGCGGAGGCAGCGCCATGGCGGACACCATCCTCGACGTGAAGGACATGAAATGCCCGCTGCCGGTGCTGCGGGCCAACCGGGCGCTGCGCGGCATGGCGCCGGGGGAGCGGTTGCGCGTGCTGGCCACCGACCGCGCGGCGGTCGCCGACTTCCAGGCGTTCTGCCGGGAAACCGGGCACGCCCTGGTGGCGCAGGCGGAGGACGCGGGCGTGCTGAGCTTCACCATCCGCCGCCGGGCCGATCCCCCGGACGACGCCGCCGCGGCGGACGCGCCGGCATGAGCGTCGCGCTGTTCACCCATCCGGCCTGCCTGGGCCACGACAACGGCCCGTTCCACCCGGAATGCCCGGACCGGCTGCGGGTCGTGCTGCAAGCGCTGGAGCATCCGGACTTCGTGCCGCTGCTGCGCGAATCGGCGCCGGAGGCGACGGCGGCGCTGCTCGAACTGGCGCACCCGGCCGACTACGTGCGCGCCATCCTCGCGATCCAGCCGCCGCCCGGCGAGCACGTGCGGCTCGACGGCGACACCAGCATGGGCCACGGCAGCCGGGAGGCCGCGTCGCGGGCCGTGGGCGGCGCCGCGGCGGCGGTGGATGCGGTGATGGAGGGCTGGGCACGCGCCGCCTTCGTGGCCACGCGCCCGCCGGGGCACCATGCGGAGCGGCGGCGGGCCATGGGGTTCTGCCTGTTCGGCACCGCCGCCATCGCGGCGCTGCACGCCCGCGCCCGCTGGGGACTGCGCCGGGTCGCGGTGGTGGATTTCGACGTGCACCACGGCAATGGCACGCAGGACATCCTCGAATCCGACCCGGACATGCTGTATGTCAGCAGCCACCAGTCGCCTTGCTACCCCGGCACCGGTGCGCCGGAGGAGCGGGGGGTGGCGGGCAACGTGCTGAACCTGCCTTTGGCCCCGGGCACGACGGGCGTGGAGTTCCGCCGGGCGTGGGAGCGCAACGGATTGCCGGCGGTGGCGGAGTGGGCGCCGGAACTGCTGGTCGTCTCCGCCGGCTTCGACGCGCACCGGGCGGACCCCTTGGCGGAGCTGCGGCTCGACACCGGGGATTTCGGCTGGCTGACGGACCGGCTCCTGGCGCTGGCGGACGCGCATTGCGGCGGACGGCTGGTTTCGGTGCTGGAGGGCGGCTACGACCTCAAGGCGTTGGCGGCCAGCGCCGCCTTGCATGTCCGGCGGCTGATGCGGGTATAAGGCTCGGCCGAGAACGCCCGATGCCCACGTCCGAGGACGAAGAAGGGGAACTGAGAATGGCTGTGATGGAAGCGGACCTCAAGCTGAAGCAGAAGCAGGCGTTCTGGGAAACGCCCTGGAACATTGCGTTGCTGCTTGGCGTGGCGGTCGGCATAGCCGGTGTGCTGGGCTTCAAGCTGGGCCAGAGTACGCCGCCGCAACAGCCGGTCGTTATCCAGTTGGCGCCGGGCGTCATGGTCGCTCCGACAGCCCCGGCAAAGTGAGACCAACGATGCACTTGGAGTCCTGATGGCGGAAGACGTGACCGGCCTGTCGTTCGAGGAGGCGCTGGCGGAGCTGGAGCGCATCGTGCGGTCCCTGGAAGGCGGGCAGCAAAAGCTGGAGGAGGCGATCACCGCCTACGAGCGCGGGGCGCTGCTGCGCCGGCACTGCGAGGCGAAGCTGGCGCAGGCGGAAGCGCGGGTGCAGGCCATCGTCGAGCGCGCCGACGGCAGCGTGGCCGTGAAGGCGATGGAGTGATGGACGCGCTGGCGGCAGCCGGCATCCCGGCGGCGCTGGCCGAGCATGCGGCCGTCGTCGAGGAAGCCATCGACGTGCTGCTGCCGCTGCCGGACGGGCGGGAGCGGCGGCTGGTGGAGGCGATGCGCTACGCGACGCTGGGCGGCGGCAAGCGGCTGCGCGCCTTCCTGGTGATGGAGGTGGCCGCGCTGTTCGGCGTGGCGCGGGCGTCGGCGGCGCGGGTGGCGGCGTCCGTCGAGATGCTGCACGCCTACTCGCTGGTGCACGACGACCTGCCGGCGATGGACGACGACGACCTGCGCCGCGGCCAGCCGAGCACGCACCGCCGGTTCGACGAGGCGACGGCGATCCTGGCCGGGGACGCGCTGCAAACCCGGGCCTTCGAGCTGCTGGCCGACCCGGACACCCATTCGGACCCGCTGGCGCGCTGCGAGCTGGTGGCGGCGCTGGGCCTCGCCGCCGGGGCGCGCGGCATGGCGGGGGGCCAGATGATCGACATGGCGACGGAGGGCGAGGCGCTCGCCCCCGAAGAGGTGACGCGGCTGCAGGCGCTGAAGACCGGGCGGCTGATCCAGTACAGCGCGGAGGCGGGCGCGATCCTCGGCCGGGCGGCGCCGCCGCTGCGGGCGCAGGTCGCGGCATACGGGCGGGACCTGGGGGCGGCGTTCCAGATCGCCGACGACGTGCTGGACGCGGTCGGCGCCACGGCGGACATCGGCAAGACCGCCGGCAAGGACCAGGCGGCGGGCAAGGCGACCGTGGTGGCGCTTCTGGGCGTCGAGCGTGCCCGGGCGCAGGCGGCGGTGCTGGCGGGGCAGGCGGTCGCGCATCTCGCGGCGTTCGACGGCCGCGCCGGGCGGCTGCGGGCGCTGGCGGACTACGTGGTGTCCCGCAGGCATTAGCGGACGAAGGAGGCGAGGGCGACGACCACCGGCACCGTCGCGGCGCTGATGAACCCGGCGGCGAGCGGCACGGCTCCGAGGCCGGGCAGCCGCAGCGGGCGCAGGCAGGGGACCGCGACGGCGAGGAACGGCAGCAGCGGCAGGAAGTACCGGCCCTGCACCCCGGCGATGACGTCCGCGCCCACCGGGGTCCAGCCGAGGTACTGCGCCAGCATGACGGCCCAGGCGCTGAGGGCGATGCCGAGCAGGGCGGTCAGGGCAGGGACCGGGCCTGCGCCTGGGCCGCGCTCCACCAGCAGCCCGGCCGCGGCGCGCGCCCGCGCGCCCGTCCACATGGAGTAAACCCAGCCCGGCAGCTCGATGGTCAGCCAGCCCAGCACGCCGACCAGGTTGCGCCAAAGCCGGGTGTCCTGTTGCAGGGTACGGTTGACCAGGGTCGCCGCTTGGATCGGGTGGGCCAGCAGCACCTGAAGCTGCGCCGCCGGGTCGGATGCGGCGAACTGCCGCGGCGGCCCGGGCCAGAGCGGCCCGGCCTCGTAGGGCGGCCAGGGCGTCACGCCCGCTACTACTGCCTGGTTGTATGCCGCCCATCCGAGCATCAGGGCGGCCGACAGCGCCACGGCGCCGAGCCGCACCGGGAGCGCCGGGCGTCCGGTCGGAAGCAGGGCGAGCAGCAGTGGCGCATAGGGCAGCTTGGTCAAGCCGACCAATGTCAGCAGGGTCGCCGCCGCCCACCATTCCCATTGCCCGCCCCGGGTGAGGCAAGCCGCCGCCAGCGCCGCCATGGCGATCAGAACGGCGTCGCCGCCCAGGCTGGCCGCCAGGCCCAGCGACATCGGCAGCAGCAGGACGGCGGCGATCAGCGCCCGGCCGCGCCGCGCCACCGCCAGCGCCGCAGTCCCCGCCAGGGCAAAGGCCAGGACGTTGGCCCGCCGCCCGGCCATGAACGCCTGCGCAGGCGTCGCGTGCAGCCGCCGGGCCGCGAGCACAGCGGTCGCCGCGGGCAGGTAAACCGCAGGGAAGTAGGCCGCGATCGTGCCCAGATGAAAAAACTGCCGCGGTGCGTCCCAGGTCACGGCCTCCGCCGCGTCGCGCTCCGCCCGGGTCTCAATGCGGCGGGGGAAGGTCTGGAGCGCCACGTCCGCCAGGGCGGGTTGCGTGGTGAAGCCGCCGCTCGTGCCCTCCCGATGACCCAGCACCCGGCCGCGCGACAAGGCATCGACGCGGATCGCGTGCGCCGCCTCGTCCGCTGCATGGCCCGGCGGCAGCAAACCCGCGAGCAGCCAGCCGGTCAGCAGCGCCAGCAGGAAGAAGCCGCCGGGGAGCGCGAACTGGCGGAGCCGGTCGGGGGTCATGGCCGGGTTCTCCGCGGCAGCCCGCATCGGCGCAAGCGTGCGGCGATGATGATAAAGTGCTGGCGGCGGCGCGGCCCGGCTGTTTCACTGCCTGTTTGCCTCGCAGGCCCGACCGGAAGGACGCCGTTCATTGCCGAAAAAACGCGCGGATCAACTGCTCGTGGACCGCGGCCTGGCCGAAAGCCGCACCCGCGCGCAGGCGCTGATCCTGGCCGGCGTGGTGTGGAGCGGGGAGCGCCGGGTGGGCAAGGCGGGCGACGGCCTCCCCGAGGACGCCGCGCTGGAGGTGCGGGGACAGGACCACCCCTGGGCATCGCGCGGCGGGCTGAAGCTCGACCACGCGATCCGGCACTTCGGGCTGGACGCCGCGGGACGGGTGGCGCTCGATGTCGGGGCCTCCACCGGGGGCTTCACCGACGTTCTGCTGCACCACGGCGCGGCGCGGGTCCATGCGGTGGACGTTGGGCACGGCCAACTCGCCTGGCGGCTGCGCAGCGACCCGCGGGTGGTGGTGCACGAGCGGACCAACGCGCGCTACCTGACGGCGGCGCAGGTGCCCGACCCGGTGGAGGCGCTGGCCTGCGACGCCTCCTTCATCGGGCTTGCGACCCTGCTTCCGGCGCCGCTGGCGCTGTGCGTCCCGGGCGCCTGGGCGGTGGCGCTGATCAAGCCTCAGTTCGAGGCCGGGCCGGGCCAGGTGGGGTCAAAGGGCGTGGTGCGGGACGCCGGCGTGCATCGCGCCGTGTGCGCCCGGGTGCGTGACTGGTGGACGGGGCTGCCGGGCTGGCAGGTACTGGGGATCGAGGCCAGCCCGATCACCGGGCCGGAAGGCAACCGCGAGTTCCTGATCGCGGCGCGGCGGGGCTAATCCGCCCGCATGGCCTCCTGCCGGGCAATCTCGGCCAACAGCGCCCAGACCCGCGCCGGCTCCATGGGCACGTCCGGGTCGTTCAGGATGCGGTCCAGCTCGGCCAGCTTCATCGCCTCTTCGCACTCCGTCACGCGGCGGTTCCTTCTTTGATGGAGCAAAGTTCGCGCATGAACGTGGCCGGCATGTGGCGGTTCGCCGTTTGTCTCAAAAACACGTCATCACATGGACGACAGCACCGCGGGCGCCAGAGCGGGCGCCTTGGCGGCGGGGTGGGCCGGGTTGCGGAAGCGCAGCTCGCCCCCCGGCGCGCTGTCGGGTTCAGGCAGGCCGAACAGCTCCAGGCGGGACACACAGGTGACGGCGACCACGTTGCGCGCTTCCGGGAAGGTCATGAACTTGCGCGTCTCGCCTTCCAGTTCGAGCTTGTCGCGCAGGCTGCGCCATTCCGGGCGGTCGGTGTCCTCGACGAACATCGCGAGGATGCCGGGCCGCCGCCCTGACAGGCGGGCGGGGGCGATGGCCGACATGCGGTGGCGGATCGCTTCGGCAACCGTGTCCTCCCGCCCGGCGCGGGCGGCCATGACGAACACCCCGCCGCCGGCCGCCGTCACCACCGAGATGTGCGCTTCCGGCCCGAACTCCCGGCGCAGCCGGGGCATCAGGCCCAGCTCGTCCGCTTGCGCCGCCGCCAGCATCAGCGGGTCGAGCCGAAGCACCGCCGCCTCGTCATGGTCGGCCCGGCGCGACGACCCGAGCATCGCGGTGATCCGCGCGTGCAGGGACGCGAGCAGCCCGCCGCCCTCGGTGTCCCGCAATCCCCGCGGCATGGTCATTTTAAGAATGTAACGACCAGGATGCGTGCAGAGCCAGGTTTGCAGCTCCGGCTCGATGCGGTCCACCAGGCTGAACCACGCGGCGCGGTGCACGTCCCGGCCTTCCTCGGCGGAGATCACGTCGCACACGACCTCCGCTTCCGTGCCGTCGCGGCGCAGCAGCAGGTCATAGGGGGTCGCATCCTCCAGCCCGGCGAACGTCACGTCGAAGCCGCGGGAGCGCTGCAGCTCCGCGGTGCGCAGCAGGTGGAAGGGCGGCACCAGGCAGGCATCGTCCACGAGGGCGGAGCGGAGCAAGGCGACGAGCCGCAGCCGGCCCTCGTTCGACAGGTCCATGAACAGCGCGACCGCGGCGGCGGCGAGGCTGGCGATCCAACGTTCGGCCATGCTGGGCGCGCGGTTCAGCGGGCCGCGCCGCAGCCGCTCGATCGTGAACTCGATGCAATGGCGCTGCGCCCGCTGCCGCCCGGCCCGCGTCTGCGCCGCGGCGCCGGACCGCAGCACCTCCAGCCGGTCCCGCCATGGGCGCGCGCCGACACATTCGATGAACGCATCCAGCGCGGCGGGATTGATCGGGTCAGGATACGGCTGCATCTTTCAGGCATCCCTGCCACCGCCACCGGTTGCGCGCAATAGATCGTATCGTTTATGTGGCAACCTTACGATTAATTGCGCGGGAGGCAGGCCACCCCTGGTGCGTTTTGTACCTGCGCCCGGTGGCGCAGCAGATGGTCCGCCAGCACGCAGGCCAGCATCGCCTCGCCGACCGGTACGGCGCGGATGCCGACGCAGGGGTCGTGCCGCCCGCGCGTCACCAGCTCCACTTCCCGCCCGGCCCGGTCCACCGTTTGGCGCGGCACCAGGATGGAGCTGGTGGGCTTCACCGCGAAGCGCGCCACCACCGGCTGCCCGGTGGAGATGCCGCCCAGGACGCCGCCCGCGTGGTTGGAGCCGAACTGCACGACCCCGTCCCGCATCCGCATCTCGTCCGCGTTGCCCTCGCCCTCCAGCGCCGCGGCGGCGAAGCCGTCGCCGATCTCCACGCCCTTCACCGCGTTGATGCCCATGAGGGCGGCCGCGATGTCCGCGTCGAGCTTGCCGTAGATCGGCGCGCCCAGCCCCGGCGGCACGCCGTCGGCCTGCACCTCGATCACCGCGCCCACGCTGGAGCCTGCCTTGCGGATCGCCGCCAACTCCTCCTCCCAGGCAAGGGCGGTGGCCGGGTCCGGGCAGAACAGCGGGTTCTGCTGCACGGCGTCCCAGTCCCAGCGGGTCCGGTCGATGGCGTGGGCGCCCATCTGCACCATGGCGCCGCGCACCCGCACGCCGCTTCCCAGCACGATGCGCGCTACCGCCCCGGCGGCGACCCGCATCGCCGTTTCCCGCGCGCTGCTGCGCCCGCCGCCGCGATGGTCGCGGATGCCGTATTTCAACTCATAGGCGAGATCGGCATGGCCTGGGCGGAACTGCTGCGCGATCTCGCCGTAGTCCCGGCTGCGCTGGTCCACGTTCTGGATTTCGAGCGCGATGGGCGTGCCGGTGGTCAGGCCGTCCAGCGTGCCCGACAGGATGCGGACCTCGTCCGGCTCCTGACGCTGGGTGGTGTAGCGCGACTGGCCCGGGCGGCGGCGGTCGAGCCAGGGCTGGATGTCGGCCTCGGTGAGCGGCAGGCGCGGCGGGCAGCCATCGACGACGCAGCCGATGGCGGGTCCATGGCTTTCCCCCCAGGTGGTGACGCGGAACAGGTGGCCGAAGGTGTTGTGGCTCATCGGACGGGCTTCGGCTCCTCGGGAGGCTCAGGGGTCGCTGGCCACGTTGATGTCGGGTGCTGCCGGGTTCTTCATGCCGACGACGTGGTAGCCGCTATCGACATGGTGAACCTCCCCGGTCACGCCAGATGACAAAGGGCTGAGCAGGTACAGCCCGGCGCCGCCCACTTCCTCCAGGGAGACGTTGCGCTCCATCGGGGAGTTGTACTGGTTCCAGCGCAGGATGTAGCGGAAGTCGCCGATGCCGCTGGCGGCCAGGGTCTTCATCGGCCCCGCCGACAGCGCGTTGACCCGGATGCCCTGGCCGCCGAGGTCGGCCGCGAGGTAGCGCACAGAGGATTCCAGCGCCGCCTTCGCCACCCCCATCACGTTGTAGTGCGGCATGACGCGCTCGGCTCCCAGGTAGGTGAGCGTCAGCAGCGAGCCGCCGGGCCGCATCAGCGGCACCGCGCGCTGGGCGACGGCGGTGAAGGAGAAGCAGGAGATGTCCATGGCGACCAGGAACGCCTGGCGCGGCGTGTGGAGGTACTTGCCCCGCAGGTACGTCTTGTCCGCCCAGCCGATGGCGTGCACCAGGAAGTCGATGCCCGGGCCGTCATGG
>CAXUIQ010000044.1:6102-13864 GCA_964250815.1 uncultured Acetobacteraceae bacterium | reverse complement strand
AATCGCCAAACCCCTGAAAAGATGGGGGTGTCGCAGTTCAGGATAGAACGTGCCCTTGGCCACGATGCAAGCCCGATAAGGGATATTATGGAAAGTCACTGTGGTCGGCATCAAGAAATTCCAGCGACATCCCGTCATACGCCGGTTCGATTTGCGGCGGCAGATGCCGTTTCATCCACGACCAATCGATGTCATAGCCCATATGCGTCAGCACGACGCGGCGCGGACGCAGGCGCTCCACCCATTCCAGCACCCGCTCCAAATTCGCGTGCGTCGTGTGCGGCCGGCGTTGAAAGCAGTCCACCACCCAGGTATTCACCCCCTCCAACGCAGCGAACGCGGCGTCGTCCAAAATTGCAACGTCGGTCGAGTAGCCGAATCCGCCGGTGCGCAGGCCGAGCGTTGGCATGAAGCCATGGTCCTGCTCGAACAATCGTATCCGCAGGCCTGCAGCCTCAACCGTCTGCCCCGGCTCGACCGCGCGCGGCGTGAGCACCGGCCGGAAGAAATATGGCTGATCCCAAGAAAGGAACGCGTAGTCGAATCGCTTGTTCAGTTCCGCCAAGGTCCGTGCCGTAGCGAACGCATCAATGGGCCGGTTCACGATCCGGTTGAGGATGCGGACATCGTCGATACCGAGCACGTGGTCCGCATGGGCGTGCGTGAACAGGATCGCCTCCACCCTCGGCACCCTGCAGGCCAGCAACTGCGCACGCATGTCGGGCGACGTGTCCACCAGCAACCGCTCGCCCGCATCGCTTTCGATCACGATGCTCGACCGGGTGCGTCGGTTGCGCGGCTCGGCCGGATCGCAGGCGCCCCAGTCGCCCTGCCCGTCCTCGCCACCGATCTGCGGCACGCCAGCCGAGCCGCCGCAGCCAAGAATTGTCACGCGAGGCATCGCTAGGCCATTCGCTTGAACAAGGTGCGAACGTTGTCGGTTGTCAGTGCATCCAGGGCTTCAAGCTCGATCCCGCGCAACCCAGCCAGCACGCGCGCCGTCTCGACGACATAGCCAGGCTCGTTGCGCTTTCCGCGATAGGGCACCGGCGCCAGGTAAGGCGCGTCGGTCTCCACCAGCAGCCGCTCGGCCGGCACGTCACGGGCGAGGTCGCGCAGAGCGCCCGATTTCGGAAACGTCAGGATGCCGGAGAAACTGATGTAGCCGCCCAGGCCCAGCGCGTCCTCCGCCAACGCACGGCCGGAACTGAAGCAATGGAGGACGAACTGGAACGGCCCGCCGGCATCCCGCTCCTCATGCAGGATCGCCGCGATGTCCCCGTCGGCGTCGCGCGCATGGACCACCAAGGGAAGCCCGGCCAGGCGCGAGGCGCGGATATGCTGCCGAAAGCTCTCCTGCTGCATGTCGCGCGGGGCCTTGTCGTAGAAGTAGTCGAGCCCGGACTCGCCGATGCCGACCACCCGCGGATCGATCGCCAAGCCAGCGATCGTGGCCGCGTCGGCGACCGGCCCATCGCCGGCATTGTGCGGGTGAACGCCGACGGTGCACCACACGCCGGGGCGCTGCGCCAAGGCGATGAGCGGCGCGCTTTGGCTCAGCCGCGTGCTTATGGTGATCATCTCGCCGACGCCGGCGCCCAAGGCCCGCTGCAACACGGTGTCGAGTTCGTCCGCGTCTAACATGTCCAAGTGGCAATGCGAATCGATCAACGTGGACACCCTACCCGGCTTTGTCGCCGTAGCGCGGGAACACGCCCTGCGGCGCCGGCAGCGCCGTGCCAGGCGCCAGCGGCGCCGCCACGTCCGCAAGGCTCCGCGCACCCGGTTGCGCGCCGACTTGGTCGAGCATCGCCGCCATGCTGCCCGGCATGAAGGGCTGCAACACGGTGGCCACGCAGCGGATCACCTCGACCAAGACGTTCAGCACGCTCGCCATGCGGACTGCATCGGTCTTCCGCAACGCCCAGGGTGCCTGATGGTCGATGTAGGCGTTGGCCGCCCGAATGACCTTCCACACGTCCTCCAGCGCATCGTGGAATGCGAGGCGGTCCAGGCGGTCCCGCACGGCCTGCGGCAGCGCCTGCGCTGCGTCCAGCAGCGCCGTGTCCTGGACAGTCGCAGTGCCGCGCTCCGGCAGCAGGCCGCCGCAGTTCTTGGTAACCTGCGACAGCGTGCGCTGCGCCAGGTTGCCAAGGTCGTTCGCAAGCTCAACGTTGGTGCGGCGGATCAGCGCCGCGTCGCTGTAATCTCCGTCGTTGCCGAACGGCACCTCACGCAGGAGGAAATACCGCACGGGGTCAAGGCCGAACGTTTCCACCAGCCGGGCCACATCGACGGCGTTGCCCAGCGACTTGCTCATCTTCTCGCCCGCAGCCGTCCACCAGCCGTTCGAGAACACGCACCGGGGCGTCGGCAACCCGGCTGCCATCAGGAATGCCGGCCAATAAACGGCATGAAACCGGATGATGTCCTTGCCGACGAGGTGCACATCAGCCGGCCAGAACGGCCACCGCGGGTTTGCCGTATCAGGAAAGCCCACCGCAGAAAGGTAGTTCGTCAGCGCGTCGAGCCACACATACATGACATGGTCCGGGTCGTCCGGCACCGGCACGCCCCAGGTGAAGCTGGTCCGGCTGACCGAAAGGTCGTTGAGGCCTCCCCGGACGAAGCTGATGACCTCGTTGCGGCGGCTCGCAGGGGAGACGAAGTCCGGCTCGTTTTCATACAGCGCGAGCAGGCGGTTTTGCCAAGCCGACAAGCGGAAGAAGTACGAAGGCTCCCTCACCCACTCGACTGGCGCCCCTGTGGGCGCGAAACGGCTGCCGTCAGGCCGGGTGATCAGCTCGTCCTCGTTGTAGAAGGCCTCGTCGCGGACGGCGTAATAGCCTTCATAGTGCCCTAAGTAGATGTCGCCCGATTCATGCAGCCGGCGCCAAAGCTCCTGGCAGGCAGTCTTGTGACGCCCTTCCGTCGTGCGGATGAAATCATCGTTGGAAAGGCTCATCAGCGCGGACAGGCCCTGGAACTGCTTGGAGATGCGGTCGGCAAAGGCTTGCGGCGCCACGCCCGCGTCATGCGCCGCCTTTTCGACCTTCTGGCCATGCTCGTCCGTGCCGGTCAGGAAGAACACCTCATAGCCGTCCAGTCGCTTCCACCGGGCGAGCACGTCGGCGGCCACCGACGTGTAGGCGTGGCCAATGTGCGGCGCGCCGTTGACGTAGTAGATCGGTGTCGTGACGTAGAACCGCTTGCTCATGGGGTGTTCAGCAAATCCAGGGTCGAGACGATCGCATGCCGCTTGTCCAAGTTGAACCGCTCGGTATCGTCCTGCAGCCGCGTCAGCGCGTGCCACAAATCGCCCCATTCGGCTAGGGGCCTCATCCCGGCCAAGCGCTGCTGGCCGGCATCGGCCTGCCCCCGCGCAACATTGCGTACTGCGGCGCCAATCGCGTCGCGCAGCAGGCCCATGAAGGCTGCAAACCCGGCGTCGCTCCGCGCCAGCTTGTCCGCGACCTCGTGAGCGCGCAGCAGCGGCACGTCCGGCGCCGCCCGCAGCACGTCGGCCACTAGGGCGGCGACCTCGACCCCCTGCTCCTCGGCCAATGCCAAGGCCCGCCCCGGCGCGGCTGACAAGGCGGCCAACGCGGCGCGGTTCGCCGGGTCCATGTCCGGCAGGCAGCGGGCCAGCACCCGCTCCATGTCCGCAGGCCCGAGTTCGCCAAGCCGAAGCCGCCGGCACCGGCTGCGGATCGTCGGCAGCAGCCGGCCCGGCGATGCGCAAACCAGCAGCAGCACGGCGCGCGGCGGCGGCTCCTCCAGCACTTTCAGCAGCGCGTTGGCGGCGTTGCGGTTCAGGAACTCGGCCCCATCCACCACCACGATGCGCCAGCCGCCTTCCGCCGGGGTCAGGCGCAGGAAGTCCGCCACGCCGCGGGCGCTGTCCACCACGATCTCGGACCGCAAGCGCTTGCGCTTGTCGTCCCACTCGCGCTCGATGGTCAGGAGATCGGCATGAGTGCCCGCTGCCACGCGGCGGAATACCGGAGAAGCCGGATCGTTCGCGCCGGCGTCGGACGCTTTCGGGCCGGCCAGCAAGCGCCGGGCAAAGCGGTAGGCCAGCGTCGCCTTGCCGATCCCCTCCGGCCCGGTCAGCAGCCAGGCGTGATGGATGCGGCCGGCCCGGATCGCGTCGTCGATCACCGCCTCGGCAGCGGCATGGCCGAGCAGCAACGGGTTCTCGCGCGGTGCCGGCACGGTCATGCGGCAACGGACCGGCGGCTTGCGACGATGGCGAGCACGGCGCGATGCACCTCCTCCACTCGGCCATCGGCCGAGACCACGACGCAACGGTCCGGCTCCGCGGCGGCAATCGCGGCGAAGCCTTCGGCGACCCGCGCGTGGAACGCCGGCCCCATCGCCTCGTACCGGTCGAGCGCCTGGCGACGGCCCGCCATGCGGCTGGCGGCGATGGATGGCGATACGTCCAGCACGACGGTGAGATCCGGCCATACCGGCAGCATCCGGCTCAGAGCCGCGATCAGGGCGCGGTCGGCCCCGAGCCCGTAGCCCTGGTAGGCCATCGTCGAATCCGCGAACCGGTCGCTGATCACGATGTCGCCCCGGGCCAGGGCCGGCTGAATGGTCCGCGCCACGTGCTCGGCCCGGGCCGCGAAGTGCAGACAGACCTCGGCCGGCGGCGACCAGTCGTGCCCGCGCGACAGCAGGAGGCCGCGCAGGATTTCTGCCCCGGGGGCGCCGCCAGGCTCGCGGGTGCGTAGCACCGTGCTGCCGGCGTCGGCCATCGCTTCGGCAAGCAGGCGCGCCTGGGTGGACTTCCCGGCCCCTTCCCCGCCCTCGAACGTGATGAACACCTGGGCGTCAGGACCCCATGACGTAGCGGGCCATGACCGCGGCCGCACGGCCCGGCAGCCCGAGCCGAGGCACGTCGGCGCCGGCCAGCAACGGCACGTCCATCGCCGGCACTCCCTGCCCCGAAACCACGAGCTTGCCCAGCACATCGCCGCGGCTGACCGGCGCAGGAACCGGGTTGCTGTACTCGACCTCGATCTTGGCGTTGCGGCGCCATTGCCGGGGCATGGTCAGCACGAGATCTTGCCCGCCCACCAGCGGCACCGCCGGCCGCGCGCCCAGCCAAACCTTCGCCAGTTCGACCGTGTCGCCCGCGGCAAACAGCGTCACGTTCTCGAACTCCCGGAAACTCCATTCCAGCAGTCGTTCGCTTTCCTCTGCCCGTTGGTGCATCGAAGAAAGGCCGTTCACCACGACGATTACCCGCCGGCCGCCCCGCGCGCTGCTGGCGACCAGGCCATAGCCGCCCTCCTCCGTGTGGCCTGTCTTCAAGCCGTCCGCGACGCCCTTCTGCACGAGGGGATTGCGGTTCTGCTGCTCGATGTTGTTGTACTTGAACGATTTTTCGTTATCGTATCTATAGTACTCCGGAAAGTCGGTGATCAAGCGCCGCGCCAGCGTCGCAATGTCGCGGCAGGACATGCGCTGCTGCGGGTCCGGCCATCCTGTGCTGTTGCGGAAGTTCGATGCGGTCAGGCCAAGCTCCTTGGCCTTGGCGTTCATCTGGTCGGCAAACCCCTGCTCCGATCCGGCAACCGCTTCCGCCAGGACGATGCAGGCGTCGTTGCCGGACTGCACGATGACGCCGCGGATCAGGTCCTCGACCTTCACCGTTCCGCCCAGCGGCACGAACATCTTGGAACCCTGCATGCGCCAAGCCCGCTCGCTGACCGGCAGTTCCTGGGTGAGCGCCAGGCGGCCCGCTTTCAACATGCCGTAAATGATGTAAGCGGTCATCAGCTTGGTCATGGAGGAGGGCGGCATCGGCGCATCGCCGTCCTTGTCCAGCAATGTCGCGCCGGTGTTGAAATCAAGGATCAGCGCGAACTTGGCCGCAGTGTCGAGCGGACCGAGCGGAGTCGTTGCGGCCGTGCCGACCGGCGGCGCCTCGCGGCCCCGGGCGTGCAATGGCGCGCGGCGCTGCTCCGCCCCCGCCACCCTGCCCGGCATCGCCGCGAGCGTCATTCCGCCAACCAACACCCAACGGCGACCTAGCATGGCCCGGCGCTCCTCACGTCCCCACATACGCGCATCGGTTACTCCCGCCCACGTGGCGTGGTCCAGCGCCGGACCCGTGCGACCTGCCGTGCTGGACGGCAGCATCGGCGGCCTGGGCGTTGGCCCATCCTTCAAACAGCCGCTTCACCCAGAAGGCTGACCGCGAGAGCATAGAAGTCAGATGGGTTGTAACGTCGGATCACGTTGAAATTCGGGTAGGTCATGAAACCCTCGCCCGGGTCCGCTCCGCTCGGCACGACAACTGCGCCAAGGACATCGGCGCGGCCGAACTCCCGCCCGTCCACCCGCCGAACGCCCGTGCGCGTCCAATCACCGAGGCTCCGGCGGTTGTCTCGTGCCGCGGCCGCCGGGTCGAACCCTGCGGGCAACCGGACCGGCTGCGCCCAAGGCTCCCCGCGGCGCCAGCCGTTCTTTGCCAGATAGTTGCCGATCGACCCGAACACGTCCGGCTTGCTGTCCCAGATGTCGCGCCGCCCGTCGCCATCGAAATCGACGGCATAACGCAGGTAGGAGCTTGGCATAAACTGCGGCTGACCCATCGCACCCGCCCAGCCGCCGGTCATGCGGGAGGGCGTCACGTCGCCTTGGTCCAGGATGTGCAGTGCGCTGATCAACTCGCTGCGGAAATACGCTGCCCGCCGCCCCTCCCAGGCCAGGGTCGAAAGCGCCTCGACCAGCCGATAGCTGCCCTTGTTGGTGCCGAACGCAGACTCGACGCCCCAGATCCCCATGATGATCAATGGGTCCACGCCATACCGCTCCTCGACCTGGGCCAGCAGCGCGCGTTCGCGGGCGTAGTTCTCGCGCGCCGCCTGCAAACGGCTGTCCGGCAACACGCGGGCGCGGTACTCCGGCCAGGTCATGGTGAACTCCGGCTGGCGGCGGTCAAGCTCGATGACCCGCGGGTTCGGCTCCACGCCCGTGAAAGCCTGCTGCAGCGTCGCCTCGCGGATGCCGGCGCGCCGGGCCTCGGCCTTCACGCTGCCGATGAAAGCCCCGAAGGAGTCCTGCCCCCAGGCCGGCATCGCCAGGCCGGCGAATGGCATCGATTGCAGCAGCGCGCGGCGGGATATCATTGCGCAAGTGTGCCACAGCGCCGTCCCAGCCGGCAACAGACTTGGACCTGCGCGTGATCCGGGACAGAATACAAGAAAAGCTTGTGGGGGAGCGATCATCATGGGGATCACAGCCGAGCTGTCCGCTTTCAGCGCCGCCGTCTCGACCACGGCGTTGCCACCCCCGGTGGTCGTGCGGGCGCGCTTTCTGGTGCTCGATCTCGTCGGCAACATCGTGCGCGCCCGGCATGACGCCGAGAGCACGGCGCCGCTGCTGGCTGCCGTCCGGGCGCTCGGCATGGCGGCGGGCAACAGCGGCGTGTTCGGCGATTGCGCCCGCTACACCCCGGCCGGCGCTGCCTTGCTGAACGGCGCTTTGGGCCACTCGCTCGATTTCGACGACACCCACGCCGCCGGGTCGTTGCACCCGGGCTGCCCGGTGATTTCGGCGGCACTGGCGGCCGGCCAGATGGCCGGCGCCTGTGGCGCCGACGTGCTGGCAGGAATCGTCGCGGGATACGAGGTCGCCTGCCGGGTCGCGCGGGCGGTGGCGGCCGGCGGCCATTTAGCCCCGGGGGTTAACCCCCCCGCGCCCGGCGGCGCGGCCGCCGCCACGACGGCTTCGACGCGCACGGCCC
>CAXUIQ010000044.1:0-6092 GCA_964250815.1 uncultured Acetobacteraceae bacterium | reverse complement strand
CGGCGGCCCCCAGGCCGGGGGCGGGTGGCGCCGCCGTGCGGGCAGGAATCGGCGCGGCATACGCGGGCGCCGGCCGGGGCGCGCGGGCGTGGCCGGCAGGCGACCATTACGCCCGTGGCTTTCACCCGACGGCGACCTGCGGCGCGTTCGGCGCCGCCGCGGCGGCCGGCCGGGTATTCGGGCTTGGCGCGGACGGCATCGCATCCGCCCTCGGCATTGCCCTCAGCCAAGCCGCCGGCAGCTTGCAGTTCCTGGCGAACGGCGCCTGGACCAAGCGGTTCCAGGTCGGCTGGTCCGGCATGGCCGGGCTGACGTCGGCGACGCTGGCGCGGGAGGGTTTCAAAGGCGCGGCCGACGCCCTGGAAGGCAAGCACGGCTTCCTCGGCGCCTACGCCCCCTCCCCCGACCCGGCACGGGCAGTCCAGGGATTGGGCGCCGAGTTCGAACTGATGCAGACCGCGGTGAAGCCCTACCCGTCCTGCCGCTACGGCCACGCTGGCATCGACGCCGCCCTGATGCTGCGGGCCAAGCACGCCATCGACCCGGCCACCATCGAGCAGGTGACGCTCGGTTTGCCGGAGGCCGGGATGCGGCTGATCGGCGCGCCCGCGGCGCAAAAGGCCGACCCGCAGAACGTGGTGGACGCGCAGTTCAGCGGCCCCTTCGTGATCGCGGCGGCGCTGGCCACCGGCAGCATGGGCTGGGACAGCTACGCCCTGCTGCATGACGCCCGCATACGCGCCCTGCTCCCGCGCATCGCCTGCGAATGGGACGCCGGCATCCAAGCCGAGTCTCCCGCCAACATGTCGGGCAAGCTGACGGTCTTCGCCGCCGGCAAAACCTTTCAGGCCGTAGTCGTCGTGCCCAAGGGCGAACCCGGCAACTTCCTCACGGAAGACGAACTCACGCGCAAGTTCATGGCGCTGACCGCTGCGGTCTTGGGCAAGGAGCGGGCGGCCTGCCTTGCCGCCGCCGTGCTCGCAATCGACACGGCACCGGAAGTCGGCCCGTTGCTGCGGATGGCTTCGCCCGTGACGGAAGCCCGGCTGGCCGGAGATTGAGGCGCCTCCAACACCACTTTGGCACTTCGATCTCAAGCACGGCCAGCCATTGTGGGCCGCATGGCAACGGCGCGCGAGCCGAGACCGCTTGGGAGTTCATCATCCGCAAAGCCCGGATCAAACAAAAAACCTGTGCCCACCAGCCAGCGGACGACAAAGCATCAGCTGCCCCCGGCAAACGCCGGGTCGATGAACGCCGAGGCCGACGGCGCATCATCGAAGCTGGGGCGGCCCGTCAGGTGCCGCCAATGGTGCCACAGCAGTCGGGCCGCCAAGGCCCGGCTCGGGCGCCAGGCGTCGGCCAGCAAGCGCAACGCCCGCGGCTCCGGTCGGCGCGGCAGGCCCAGAAGATCGGCCGCGGCGCCCGCCAGCGCGATGTCTCCGGCCGGGAACACGTCCTCCCGTTGCAACGCGAACAGCAGATAGACTTCCGCAGTCCAGGAGCCCAGGCCGCGGACAGTGGTGATCGCGGCGACGGCCTCGGCATCCGGAAGCCGCGCCAGCGCCTCAGCCGAAAGCTGCCCTCCGGCAAAGGCCGCGGCGAGCGCGCGGGCATGCGCCACTTTGGGCCGGGACAGCCCGACGCCGCGCAGGGTGGCTTCCTCCGCCGCGAGCAGCCCGTCCGGCTGCAGCAGGACCGGGTGTGCCTGGAGCCGCCGCCAGATCGCCAGCGCCGCCTGGTTGCTGATCTGCTGCCCGACCACGATCTGCAACAGCCCGGTAAAACCGCCGCCGCGGACGCGCCAGGGCAGTGGACCCGCCGCGGCCTCGATGCGTGCCAGCCTTGGATCGGCAGCAACCAGCGCGTCCAGCGCAACGCGCATCGCGGCGGGCGGGTGCGGGAACGCGGTCAGCGGGACCTCGGCACGAAAAGCAGCGCGCGGCCGGATGCCGGGCCGGCGCGCATCAGCGCGGCCGCGCGGCTCGGGACGGGATCACCGGGTCTGGCAGCGGACCAACGGGTTGGGGAAGTCGGCGCAGCCGGGGAAGGCAATCTCGTTCTCCCCCCGGCGCTGCACGTGCAGCTCGTCCGGCGAGCTGCACCCGAAGCCGCTCGCGTGGCCGATGCCGCTGTCCAGCAGGCCGGACCCGCCGCCCGGCGCTGCGGCGAAGCGGAACTCGGCCCCTTGCGACGAGTTGCGCGCCGTCTCGATCTCGCGCTGCGTCAGCAGTTGCTCGGTCAAGGTGGCGCGAAGCACGAGGTCACGGGTGAAGATCACCACAGGCTGCGACAGGCAGGCCTGGTTCGACAACCCGCTCGGCGCCGGGAAGATGCCGCCGGTCCAGGTGCCGAACAGCCAGGCGTGCGGCGGCAAGCTGGGGTCCTGCGCTGCGCCAGAGGTGCCGCCGGGCAATGCTGCCAAGGCAAGCGACAGCGCGGCGGCGAGTTGGGCGGAGCGGCGCATGGTCGAGGATCCCGTCTTGAAAGTTCCACAAATCCTAACGGCAGGACGGGCGCGGAGGAAGCGCCGGGATTTGCCGCGGGCAGCCCGGCGTGGCATGGCACGCCTGTTATTTGGGAAGTCGTCTGGAAACCGCCATGCTCCGCCGCTTCTACGACCGCGTGCTCGCCTTGTCCGCCGACCGGCGCGCGCCAGCGTGGCTGGCGCTGATCAGCTTTGCCGAAAGTAGCTTCTTCCCGGTGCCGCCTGACGCGCTGCTGGTGCCCATGGCCCTGGCCCGGCCGGAGCGGGCGTTCCGCTTCGCGCTGGTCTGCACGGTGGCGAGCGTGGCCGGCGGGATGCTCGGCTACCTGATCGGCTACGCGCTCTACGACCAGGTGGCGGGGCCGCTGATCCGCTTCTACCACTACGAGGACGCGGCCCAGGCGTTCGTGGACAAGTTCAACCAGTGGGGGCTTTGGGTCATCCTGATCAAGGGCCTGACGCCGATCCCCTACAAGATCGTCACCATCACCTCCGGCCTCGCGCACTTCAACTTCGGCGTGTTCATGGCGGCCAGCGTGCTGACCCGCGGGGCGCGGTTCTTCCTGGTCGCCGCGCTGATCCGCCAGTTCGGCGAGCCGGTGCGCGAGTTCATCGAGCGCCGGCTGACCCTGGTGACCAGCCTGACCGCGGCGGGGATCGTGGGCGGCGTGCTGCTGCTGAAGTTCATCTGACCAGCACGGCGCGGATTTCGTCCAGGATCGCCGGGTCGTCGATGGTGGGCGGGGCCGGGGCGTCGTCCCCGTCGGCGAGCTTGCGGATGCTGCCCCGCAGGATCTTGCCGGACCGGGTCTTGGGCAGGCGGGCGACCACGCGGGCGTCCTTGAACGCGGCAACCGGTCCGATCCGCTCGCGCACCAGCGCCACCAGCTCCTGCGCGACCGCCGCGGGGTCGCGCTCCGCGCCCGCTTTCAGCACCACGAGGCCGAGCGGGACCTGGCCCTTCAGCGCGTCGGCCGCGCCCACCACGGCGCATTCCGCCACGTCCGGGTGGCTCGCCAGGACCTCCTCCATCGCGCCGGTGCTCAGGCGGTGGCCGGCGACGTTGATCACGTCGTCCGTGCGGCCCATCACCCAAACGTCCCCGTCGGCGTCCACCTGCCCGGCGTCGCCGGTGCGGTACCAGCCGGGGTAGTCCAGCAGGTAGGCCGCCCGGAACCCCTCCGCGTTGCGCCACAGCGTCGGCGCGCAGCCCGGCGGCAGCGGCAGGCGGATCGCCAGGTTGCCGATCGTGCCCGGCGGCAGGGGGGCGCCCGCGTCGTCCAGCGCATGCACGTCGTAGCCGGGGCAAGGACGGCCGCCGGCGCCGGGCTTGAAGGGGAACAGGCCGTAGCCGCGGAACCCGGCGGTGATCGGCCAGCCGGTCTCCGTTTGCCACCAATGGTCCACGACCGGACGGCCCAGCTTGCCGGCGATCCAGGTGGCGGTCGGCGGGTCGCACCGCTCCCCGGCCAGGAACAGGGCATCGAAGCGGCTCAGGTCGTGCCGAGTTATGTGCTGCCCGTCCGGGTCCTGCTGCTTGATCGCGCGGAGCGCCGTGGGTGCGGTGAACAGCACGCGGACGCCGTGCTGCGCGCACACGCGCCAGAACGCGCCGGGGTCGGGCGTGCCGACCGGCTTGCCCTCGTAGAGCACGGTCGTGCAGCCGGCGAGCAGCGGCGCATAGACGATGTAGCTGTGGCCGACCACCCAGCCCACGTCGCTGGCGCACCAATACACGTCGCCGGCCCGGGCGCCGTAGATCATGTGCATCGACGCTTGCAGCGCCACGGCGTAGCCGCCGGCGTCGCGCACCACGCCCTTGGGCTTGCCCGTGGTGCCGGACGTGTAGAGGATATAGAGCGGGTCGGTGGCGCGGACCGGGACGGGCGGGTGCGGCGCCGCTGCGGCCTCTGCCTCCGCGAAGTCATGGTCGCGGCCCGGGACCATGGCGGCGGCCAGCATGGGGCGCTGCAGGATCAGGCAGGCGTCGGGCTTGTGCGCGCTGAACGCGATGGCGGCGTCCAGCAGCGGCTTGTAGGCGACGACCCGCCCCGGCTCCAGCCCGCACGACGCGGAGATGATCGCCCGCGGCTCGGCGTCCTCGATTCGCTTGGCCAGCTCGGCGGCGGCAAAGCCTCCGAACACCACGGAATGCACGGCGCCAAGCCGGGCGCAGGCGAGCATGGCGACCACCGCCTCCGGCACCATCGGCATGTAGATCACCACGCGGTCGCCGGCGCCCACGCCCAGGGCTGCGAGCGCCCCGGCCACCCGGGCAAC
Source organism: uncultured Acetobacteraceae bacterium (assembly GCA_964250815.1). GTDB lineage: Bacteria > Pseudomonadota > Alphaproteobacteria > Acetobacterales > Acetobacteraceae > CAHJXG01. The sequence continues at coordinate 1,324 of CAXUIQ010000044.1, read as the reverse complement.
CCGGTCACGCAACTCGGCATAGGTATAGGTCCGGATCTTCCCGGCCATCGGGCTGTCCCAGATCAGCGCCGCCTGCCCGCCACGCCCGGCGTCCACGTGGCGGTCCAGGCAGTTTTCCGCCACGTTGAGCGTGCCCCCGGCGAACCACTGCCCGGCGGCGCCGAGGCCGGGGTCGAATACCTGGTCCCAGCGCCGGGTCCAGGCGATGCCCTCGGCGGCCTCCGCCCACCACGCCTCGGGGTCAGCTTGCCAGCTTGCGTACGCCGCGGGGTAGGTGCTGGTCGGTTCGGTCTCGGTCATGACGGGCGCGCCTGCCTCTTGCTGATGTCCGTGCGGCGCCTTGATGGGACGCCGCCAGTGCGGGAGGGGATCGGCCTCCCGCGCCGATGATGCCGCAAGCGGGGCCGCGCGTCTCGGCAGGACGCGAGGTTTTCAGGTCCGGGAACGTGGTCCGGGGCAAGATCGCCCGCGCGCCGGGCCGCCGGCGGTGGCAGGATGCGGGCCATGACCTCTCGCCCGCTCGGACCGACCGTCGAATCCACGCCTCGCCCGCTGCCTGCGCGCGCCACGCTGCGCGGGCCGTCCGTGGTGCTCGAACCGCTGCACCGGCGCCATGCCGAGGAGCTGTGGCAGGCAGCGCAGCAGAACCTCGCCTCAGACGAAAGCTGGGACTACCTGGGCTACGGCCCCTTCCCGTCCGGCGAGGCCATGGCCGCCTTCGTCGCGACGTTCGCCAGCACGCACGACCCGATAGCCTGGGCGGTGCGCCCGGTGGCCACCGGCGCCGTTTCCGGCTGGCTCACGCTCATGGACATTCAGCCGGCGCATGCGGCCATCGAGATCGGCCACATCTGGTTCGCGCCCCGCATGCAGCGCACCCGCGCGGCGACGGAGGCGATGTTCCTGCTGCTGCGCCTCGCGGCCGACGATCTCGGCTACCGCCGGTTGGCCTGGAGGTGCAACGCGCTGAACGCGCCGTCCCGCCGGGCGGCGGAGCGGCTGGGCTTCACCTACGAGGGCACGCTGCGGGCGCACCAGGTCAGGAAGGGGCGGCTGCGGGACACCGCGCTCTTCAGCATTGTGGGCAGCGAGTGGCCGCCGTGCCGAGACGCGCTGCTGGCCTGGCTGGACCCGGCGAACTTTGCCCCGGACGGCACGGCGCGGCGGGGGCTGGCCGCGATCAGGGCCAGCCTCGCAGCCGTTCCCTGAACGCCAAGCCGTCCCGGGCCGACCGCACCCGTCAGTTGATCTGCACCGCCTGCACCGCGGTTTCCAGCTCGGCGAAGCTCGGCATGTGCTGGTTCGGCGCCATCTTGCGCCCGGT
>CAXUIQ010000043.1:0-14160 GCA_964250815.1 uncultured Acetobacteraceae bacterium | reverse complement strand
GCGGCCCGGCGATATCGACCGCCACCTGGTCCAGCTCGGCCGACTGCATCTGCGACGCGACGGCACGCTTCCAGACCAGCTCATACAGACGCTGCTGCTCCGGATTGAGATGGCGCGCGACGCTCCCGGGAGTGCGGGACACGTCGGTGGGACGCACCGCCTCGTGCGCCTCCTGGGCGTTCTTCGCCTTGCTGGAGTATTCCCGGGCGGTGGCGGGCACGTAGGCGCCGCCATAGGCCTCGCCCACGTGCTCGCGGATCGCCATGACCGCTTCGCGGGCCATCTGCACGCCGTCCGTCCGCATGTAGGTGATGAGGCCGACCGTCTCGCCGCCGAGATCCACGCCTTCGTAGAGCTGCTGCGCGCAGCGCATGGTGGCCTGCGCGCCCATGCCGAGCTTGCGGCTGGCTTCCTGCTGCAAGGTGGAGGTGGTGAACGGCGCGGGCGGATGCCGCTTGACCCGCTTGCGCTCGACGCTTGCGACGGTGAACGTGTCCGCCTCGACCGCGGCCTTGGCGGCATGGGCCAGCGCCTCCGTGCCGAGGTCGAACTGGTCCAGCCGCTTGCCGTCCAGATGGGTCAGCCGCGCGGTGAACGGAGCGCCCGCCGGAGTGAGGAAGTGCGCCTCGACCGTCCAATATTCCTGCGGGCGGAACGACTCGATGGCGGCCTCGCGCTCGCACACCATGCGGAGCGCCACCGACTGCACGCGCCCGGCGCTGCGGCTGCCCGGCAGCTTGCGCCACAGGACGGGGGACAAGGTGAAGCCGACCAGGTAGTCCAGCGCGCGCCGGGCCAGGTAGGCCTCGATCAGCGGCTGGTCCAGCTCGCGCGGATGCTCGATGGCGAACTGGACCGCGGCGCGGGTGATCTCGTTGAAGGTGATGCGCCGCACGTTGACGCCGCGGAGCGCCTTCTTGTCCTCCAGCATCGCGCGGACATGCCAACTGATGGCCTCGCCCTCGCGGTCCGGGTCAGTGGCGAGATACAGCGTGTGCGCGCCTTTCAGCGCCTTGGCGATGGCCGCGACCTGGCGGTTGCCCCGCTCGTCGGCTGCCCAGTCCATTGCGAAGTCCTGCTCCGGCCGCACGCTGCCGTCCTTGGGGGGCAGGTCGCGCACATGGCCGAAGCTTGCAAGCACGGTGTAGCCGCCGCCGAGGTACTTGTTGATGGTCTTGGCCTTGGCGGGCGATTCGACGACGACGACGTCAGTCATGGCATCCTTTACAGGGGCGTAGGACACGAATATGAAGCACCGAGCGAAGCCTACGCGCTGAGCACGGCCTGATTGCCCGGGAGCATCTCCACTCGCCCGGCCAGCTCCAGTTCAAGCAGCGCCGCAAGCACGGCCGAAGCGGAGAACTGGCAGCGCCGCACCAGATCGTCAACTGCCGTGGGTGAATGACTCAATAACTCCATCACGCGGCAACGTACCACCTCCGCGTCCGGAACGGCACCGAAATCGCCAGCCGGCGGTTCCGCCATGCCCGGCGGCTGGCCCCGGGCGAACATCGGCGACCGCGCCAGCCCTTGCCGGGTCGGGTGGTCCGGAAGGTTGGCCAGCACGTCCGTCGCGGACTCCGTGAGATGGGCGCCGGAGCGGATCAGGTCGTTGGAGCCGCGGCAGCGCGGGTCGAGCGGCGAGCCGGGCACGGCGAACACCTCGCGCCCTTCATCCTGGGCGATGCGCGCGGTGATCAGGCTGCCGGACTGGGGCGCGGCCTCCACCACCACGACGCCGAGCGACAGCCCGGCGATCACCCGGTTGCGCCGGGGAAAGTGCCGGGCCTGCGGGGCGGTGCCGAGCGGCGCTTCCGCCACCACTGCGCCGCCCTCCGCCACGCGCCGCTGCAAGTCCTTGTTCTCGGCCGGGTAGGCGATGTCGATGCCGCTGGCGATGGCGGCCACGGTCCGGCCGGTGCTGAGCGCCCCGCCATGCGCCGCCGCGTCGATGCCGCGCGCCATGCCGGACACCACGACCAGCCCGGCCGAGGCAAGGTCGGCCGCCAGGATTTCCGCCACCCGCTGGCCGTTGGCGGATGCGTTGCGCGCGCCCACCATGGCCACCGCCCGCGCATCGAGCGCCGCCACGTCGCCCAGCACGGCCATCGCGGGCGGCGCCGAATCCATCAGCGCCAAGAGCGGCGGGTAGTCCGGCCCGCCCAGCACCAGGATGCGCCCGCCGAGCTTGGCGACGCTGTCCATCTCCCGACGGACGGCGCCAAGCGTCGGGATCGCGGGCGCCGCGGCACGGCCGCCGGAGCTGGCGAGGCCTGGCAACGCCTCCAGCGCCTCTGCCGCGGTCGCGAAGCGCTGCATCAGGCGGCGGTAGGTGGCCGGGCCGACTCCCTCCGTGCGGGCCAGGCGCAAGCGTCCGAGCAGCTCGGCTTCGGTCATGGGCGGTTCGATCATCGTCCCTGGCCGATGCGCGGCTCGGTGCCGGCCAGGAGGCGGCGTATGTTGCCGGAATGGCGCCAGAACACGACGGCGCTTACCACGGCGACGGCTATCCCGGCCGCGGAACCTCGCCAGATCAGCATGAGCGCCGGGGCCAGCGCAAAGGCGGCGAGAGTCCCGGCGGAGGACCGACGGCTCAGCCGCGCCGTCGCGAGCCAGGCGGCGCAGCACAGGAGGCCGACCGGCCAGGCGGTCGCGAGGATCACCCCAAGGCCGGTCGCCGCACCCTTGCCGCCCTGGCCGCGCATCCAGACCGACGTGCAATGGCCTATGACCGCGGCGACCCCGGCGAGCAGCGCCCAGCCCGGGCCGCCCCACCGCGCCGCCGCCAGCACGGCGACCGCCCCCTTGGCCGCGTCCAGCGTCAGGGTCAGCGCCGCGATGTCGCGCCGCCCGGTGCGCAGCACGTTGGTCGCCCCGATGTTGCCGGACCCGATGGCCCGGATGTCGCCAAGCCCGGCCGCCCGGGACAAGATCCAGCCGAACGGGATGGACCCGATCAGGTAGGCTGCCGCTGCGACCGCAACCGCCATGAGGACGCTGTTCATCCGAACACCCGCTGCCCGGCTTTCCAGGTGCCGACCACCCGGCCTTCCAATGCGCGGCCGTCGAAGGGCGTGTTCGGCGCCTTGCCGGGCAGCAATCCGGCCTCGACCTTCCAGATGCGTTCGAGGTCGAACAGGCACAGGTCGGCCGGCACGCCCTTGGCAAGCCGCCCGGCGTCGATGCCCAGCACCCGGGCGGGCCGCGCGGTGAGCAGGTCGAGCGCGCGCAGCAAGGGCAGCCCGTTGCCATGCACCTGGGCCAGCGTCACGACCAGCAGGGTCGCAAGCCCGGCCCCGCCGGGCGAGGCCAGCGCGAAAGGCAGGCGCTTGTCGTCGGCGTCCCGCGGCTGGTGGTCGGAAGCGACCGCGTCGATGGTCCCGTCCGCCAGGCCCTCGCATACCGCCGCCCGGTCCGCCTCCGGCCGCAGCGGCGGGGACAGCTTGGCATAGGTGCGGAAGTCGCCGATGGCCGTCTCGTTCAGGTCGAAGTAGGGCGGCGCGGTGTCGCAGGTCACGTCGATGCCGTCCCGCTTCGCGCGGCGGATCAGCGCCAGCGCCTCCGCCGTGGACACGTGGGCGAAGTGCAGCGCGCCGCCGGTGAGCTGGGCGAGGCGGATGTCGCGGGCGACCAGGATGGCCTCGGCCGCGGCGGGGATGCCCGGCAGGCCCAGGCGGGTCGCGAGTTCGCCCTCCGTCGCGGCGCCGCCTTCCGCCAACGCCGGGTCCTCCGGATGCTGCACGATGCGGGCGCCGAAGCCGCGGGCGTAGGAGAGCGCTTGCCGCATCATCCGGGCATCGCCGACGGCGCGGCGCCCGTCGGTGAAGGCGACGGCGCCGGCTTCCCGCAGCAGGCCGATCTCCGCCATCTCCTTGCCGTGGCAGCCGCGGGTCACGGCGCCGTAGGGCAGGATGGCGAGGCTGCCGGTCTCCTCGCCGCGGGCGCGCAGCAGGCGGACCAGCGCCGGGTCGTCGATGGCGGGCAGGCTGTCGGGCAGGGCTGCGAGCGTGGTGATGCCGCTCGACGCGGCGGCAGCGGCGGCCGATGCGATGGTCTCGCGGTACTCGTAGCCCGGCTCGCCCAGGGCGGCGCGCATATCCACGAGGCCCGGGCACAGGATCGCGCCGTCGCCGTCGAGCGTCGGCACGTCGGGCCGGCCGAGGCTCGGCCCGAAATCCGCGATCAGGCCGCCTTGCACCAGAAGCTCGCCGGGCTGGTCGAGGCCGCTCGCCGGGTCGATCAGGCGGACGTTGGCGAACAGCAGGTCAGGCATTGCGGACGCCGCCCCGGGACAGGACATCCAGCACGGCCATGCGGACGGCCACGCCCATTTCCACCTGCTCGGCGATGACGCTGTGGCCGGGGTCGTCGGCCACGGCGCTGTCGATCTCGACGCCGCGGTTCATCGGGCCGGGGTGCATCACCAGCGCGTCGGGCTTGGCCCAGGCGAGCTTGGCCGCGTCCAGCCCGAAGAAGCGGAAATACTCGCGGGCGCTGGGCACCAGGCCGCGCGCCATGCGCTCCCGCTGCAAGCGGAGCATCATGACGACATCGACGCCCTGCAGCCCGGCCTGCATGTCGTGGAACACCTCGACGCCCAGGCTCGCCGCCGCGGTGGGGATCAGGGTCGGCGGGCCGACCACGCGCACGCGGCACCCCATGGTGCCGAGCAAATGGATGTTCGACCGGGCGACCCGGCTGTGCAGCACGTCGCCGCAGATCGCCACCAGCAGGCCCTCCAGGGTACCCCGGCGGCGGCGCAGCGTCAGCGCGTCCAGCAACGCCTGCGTCGGGTGCTCGTGCGTGCCGTCGCCCGCGTTGATCACGGCGGACGACACCTTCTGCGCCAGGAGGTTCGGCGCGCCCGACTGGTCGTGCCGGACCACCAGCAGGTCGCAGCGCATGGCGTTGAGCGTGGCGGCGGTGTCGAGCAGGGTCTCGCCCTTGTTCACGCTGCTGGTGGAGACCGGCATGTTGATCACGTCCGCCCCGAGCCGCTTGCCGGCCAGCTCGAAGCTCGTCCGGGTGCGCGTGCTGTCCTCGTAGAACAGGTTGATCAGCGTGCGGCCCCGCAGCAGGTCGCGCTGCGTCTTGCCGGAGCGGTTGAGCAGCACGTAGCTTTCGGCGAGGTCGAGCAGCCCGGCGATCTCCGGCGGGTGCAGCCCCTCGATCGCCAGCAGGTGGCGGTGCGGGTAGCGCATCAGGCAGCGGCAAGCGCGATGCGGGCCAGCGCCTCCTCGCGGCCAAGGGCGGCGAGCGTCTCGTCGATGCCGGGACTCATGGTGCTGCCGGTCAGCGCGGCGCGGAGCGGCTGCGCCACCTGGCCGAGCTTGCGCCCGGCCTGGTCGGCGAACTGCCGCAACGCTGCGTCCAGCGCCGGCGGCGTGAAGTCGGTGGCGGCAAGGACCGGGGCAACCTGCCGAAGCGTCGCCTTGGTCTCGGGAGTCAGCAAGGCTACCGCCTTGGGCTCGAAAGGCAAGGGAGTGGACCGCAACAGGAAGGCAGCGCTTTCAGCAAGATCGGCCAAGGTCTTCGCGCGCTCTTTCAACCCGGGCATCAGTGCCCGGATGCGTGCCGTCCCGGTGGCGTCGGCGTGCAGGCCGTACGTCGCGGCAAGGCGCTGGACGACCTCCCGCGTCAGCCGGTCGTCGTCGGCCTGGCGCAGCCACACGCCGTTGATGTGCTGCAGCTTGGAAAAATCCATTCGGGCCGCCGCCTTGCCGACGCCGTCCAGGTCGAACAGGCGGATCGCCTCCTCGCGGCCCAGCACCTCGGCGTCGCCGTGGCCCCAGCCGAGTCGGAGCAGGTAGTTGCACAGCGCTTCCGGCAGGAAACCCAGCTCGCGGTACTCCAGCACGCTGACGGCGCCGTGCCGCTTCGACAGCTTGGCGCCGTCCGCGCCATGGATCATCGGCAGGTGGGCGAAGCGGGGCAGGTCCCAGCCCATGCCCTGATAGATCTGCATCTGGCGGAAGGTGTTGGTCATGTGGTCGTCGCCGCGGATCACGTGGGTGATCGCCATGTCGTGGTCGTCCACCACGACGGCGTGCAGGTAGGTCGGCGTGCCGTCGCTGCGCAGGATGATCATGTCGTCAAGCTCGCTGTTGGCCACGCGGACGGTGCCTTGCACCAGGTCGTCCACGACCGTCTCGCCCTCCTGCGGCGCGCGCAGCCGGATCACGGGCCTGACGGCGGGCGGCGCCTCGACCGGGGCGCGGTCGCGCCAGCGCCCGTCGTAGCGGGGCGGGCGGCCCTCGGCCACCGCGCGCTCCCGCATCTCCCGCAGTTCGTCCGGGGTGCAGAAGCAAAGGTAGGCGCGTCCGCTGGCCAGCATCTGCTGCGCCACCTCGGCGTGGCGGGACTGCCGGGCAGACTGGAACACCGGGGGCTGGTCGGGAGACAGGCCGAGCCAGCCCAGCGCGTCCAGGATGACCTGCGTGTTCGCCGCCGTGCTGCGCTCCCGGTCGGTGTCCTCGATCCGCAGCAGGTACTCGCCGCCGTGGTGCCGGCTGAACAGGAAGTTGAACAGCGCCGTGCGGGCGCCGCCGATGTGGAGCTGGCCGGTCGGACTGGGAGCGAAACGGGTGCGGACGGTCATGGTCGCTGTCTAACACGCCGGAAGGTGGCGTCGAGAGCGAAGGATCGCTACGATGGCGCAAGGAGGTCCGGTGCAACAGGCAATCGCGGCGTTCGGCGCGCTCCGGGCCACGTGGCGGCGCGCGTGGTGGCACGACTGGGTCGAGGCGGAGCGGGGGCGCTTCGTCCCGTGGCTGTCGGTCTGCATGGGCGCGGGCGTCCTCGCGTATTTCGACTTGCGGGCGGAGCCGAATGCCTGGGCCGGAGCGGCGGCGGTCCTGGGCGCCCTGTTGGCCTGCATCCTCGGCTGGCGCGTGCCGGCCGCACGGGCCTTGGGGCTGGCGGGCCTGGCCGCGGCGCTCGGCTTCCTGTCGGGACAGGCCGCGACGTGGCGCGCGTTGCCGACCGAGGCGTTGCCGACGCGGGCCGTCGTCCTGACCGGCACGGTGCGCGGCGTGGACCTGCTGCCGGAAGGGCGCCGGATCACGCTGTCCGACGTGCGGCTGGACCCGGACGCGCCGCCGCTGGCGCGGCTGGTGCGGGTCCGCCTGCACCGGCTGGACATGGCCGCGATGGGCGCAGGCGACCGGGTGCGGGTGCGGGCGCTGGTCCGGCCACCATCCTCGCCGGCGTTCCCCGGCGCATGGGACTTGCAGCGGGATGCGTTCTTCTCCGGGCTGGGCGGCTCCGGCTATGCGCTGAACCCGTCCGAGGTGCTGGAGCGGGCGCCGCCGCGCGGCGGCCCGGCCATGCTGCAAGGCGTGCGCGACTGGATCGCTGCCCGGGCTATGGCGGGGCTGCCGGGTCCGCCCGGCGCGGTCGCGGCGACCCTGCTGACCGGCACCACGGCGGCGATCCCGCCGCGAGACCGCGAGGCGTTCCGCGACTCCGGCCTGGCGCACTTGCTGGCCGTGGCCGGCCTGCACATCGGCATCGTCATGGGCGTCGCCATGGGCGCGACCCGGCTGATGCTGGCGCTGTCCGAGCACGCCGCCCTGCATTGGCCGAGCAAGGCGATTGCCGCCGGGGCGGCGCTGGTTGTCGGCGGTGCCTACCTGCTGCTGACCGGGGCGCACCTGCCGATCATGCGCAGCTTCGCCATGGCCTGCCTGGTCACGCTGGGCCTCGTGCTGGGACGCCGGGCGCTGTCGCTGCGCGGGCTGGCGCTGGCCGCCGCGGCGCTGATGCTGCTCGCGCCAAACGAGGTCGTGGGCGCAAGCTTCGGCATGAGCTTCTCCGCCGTGCTGGCGCTGATCGCCGGCTACGAGGCGCTGCGCCCGCTGCTGGCCCGGCTGCACGGCGGGGGCTGGCGACGGCGCATCGTCTCGCACGTCGTGATGCTCATGCTCACGAGCCTGCTGGCCGGAACCGCCTCGGCCCCGTTCGGCGCCTACCACTTCGGGCACTTCCAGCTTTACTTCATCGTCGCCAACATGGCCGCCGTGCCGCTGACGGCGTTCTGGGTGATGCCGCTCGGCCTCGTGGCGCTGCTGCTGATGCCGCTTGGGTTCGAGTCGCTGGCGCTGGTGCCGATGGGGTGGGGGATCGACGGCATCTTGTGGATCGGCCGCACCGTGTCCGCCTGGCCGTCGGCCACCCTGCCGGTCCCCCACATGCCGGCATGGGGCCTGTGCGTTTTCAGCCTGGGCCTGGCCTGGCTCGGGCTGTGGCGGTCGCGGATGCGGCTTGCAGGGGTTCCGGTCATGCTGGCGGGGCTGCTCTCGCCCCTCGCGGCGCCGGCGCCCGACATCCTGATCTCGTCCGAGGCGCGGCTGATCGCCCTTCGGGCCGACCGGTTCTACCTGATCTCGCAATCCGGCGCGTCCAAGTTCGTGCGCGACGCATGGCAGAACCAGGTTGCGGCCGGGCCGCTTCTGCCTGTGCGGACCGGGGAGCCGGAGGCGTGCGATGCCAACGCCTGCCGGGTCGGGCGGGGCGGGCACCAGGCCGTGGTTCTGCGCAGCCGCATGCACCCTGATTGCGCCGGCATCGACCTGTTGGTTTCCGCCGAGCCGGCGCGCGGCGAGTGTCCGGCCGGGGTCCCTTACATCGACCGGTTCAGCGTGTGGCGGGACGGCGCGACGGCCGTTTGGTTGACCGACGCCGGGCCACGCATCCTGTCCGACCGCACCTACCGCGGCGACCGGCCCTGGGTGCCGGGGCCGCCGACGCCGCGGCGGTCCGCAGCACCGAACCTTCCCATGGCGGTTCCGGACGAACTGCCGCCGGCGGCGGCCGACTGATCAGTAGCGCCGCAGCAGCGCGATCAGGCTGCCCTGCACCTTGACCCGGTCGGCCGGGAAGATGCGGATCTCGTGCCGCTGGTTGGCCGGTTCCAACGCGACCGAGTTGCCGCGGCGGCGCAGCCGCTTCAGCGTGACCTCCGCATCGTCGATCAGCGCCACGATGATCTGGCCGTTCTCCGCCACATCGCCCTTGCGGATCACGACCGTGTCGCCGTCGAGTATCCCGGCCTCGACCATGGAATCGCCCGCGACCTCAAGCGCATAATGCTCGCCATTGCCCAGCAAGGCCAAGGGCACCTCGATCTGCGCGCCTTGGTCCCGCAGCGCCTCGATCGGCAATCCGGCGGCGATGCGGCCATAAAGCGGCAGGTGGACCGCCGCAGCCTCGTTCGCCGCGCGCACGGCCGGGAAACGGCCCGAGAAGTCGCCGCGGATGACGTTGGGCGCGAACGGCGCCGGCGCCGCGACGACAAGCTCCCGCCCGGCCTCGTTCGGCAGCCGCGTGACCTCAAGCGCCCGGGCACGATGGTGCCGCCGGCGCAGGAAGCCCCGTTCCTCCAAGGCCGAGATCAGGCGGTGGATCCCGGACTTCGAGCGGAGCTGCAAAGCCTCTTTCATCTCCTCGAAGCTTGGGGAGAAGCCGGTCGTCTTCAGGTGGGCGTCGATGAACGTCAGCAACTCGTGCTGCTTGCGCGTCAGCATGGCAAAGGTCTTTCGTGCCCAAGGGAACACAGGGCAAAAATAAAACACATCTAGAACAAAAAGGCAACCGAAATCGTTCTACATGGGTTCATCGGTGCGTGTCAACGTGCCCTGTCGCTGCGCCGCGCGGCGGGGCGCTACAGACCGCCCACGTCCAGCCGCAGGACATCGACCATGGCTCCCGCCTGCACCGCCGGCGCGTGAGGCGCGCGGAGGATCAGGCACCCGGCACGGGCCAGCAGGTGCTGCAGCGACGAGTCCTGGCGGTCGAACGGCGTGGCGACCAACGTGCCGGCCGGGTCCGTCGATAGCATCGCCCGGAGGTGATCGGCCCGGTGGTCGTTTGCGGCGAGGGGCATGGCCAGCCGCGCTTCGACCGGCCGCGACGTGCCGTCGGCCAAGCCGCTGAGCCGGTCAAGCGCAGGCAACAGGAACAGGAAGGCGCAGACGAACGCCGAAACCGGGTTGCCGGGCAGGCCGAGCACGGGCACGCCGCCGAGCCGACCGAACAACAGCGGCTTGCCCGGACGCATCGCGATCTTCCAGAAATCAAGGGCGAAGCCCCGGGCCGCGAGGCTGGTCTGCACCAGGTCGTGCTCGCCGACGCTGGCGCCGCCCGTGGTCACCAGCAGGTCGATGCCGGACAGGCCGTCCGCGGCGGAGGCGATGGCCGCCGGGTCGTCCGGCGCGATGGGCAGCACCGAGGGGATGCCGCCGCAGGCCCGGACCAGCGCCGCCAAAGCGTGTGCGTTGGAACTGACGATGCCACCTGCTGCCAAAGGCTCGCCGGGCAGCACGATCTCGTCCCCGGTCGCGAGGATCGCGACGCGCGGCTGGCGGTGCACGGCGACCCACGGGTGGTTCCCCGCTGCGATCAGCCCGATCAGCCGTGCGCCCAGCCGGACGCCGGACGCCGCCAGGATGTCGCCCTGGCGGAAGTCCTGGCCGGCGCGGCGGATGTGGCGCCCGGGCTGCGCCGCGTCCCGCACGGCGATCCAATCACCGTCCCGGTCCACGTTCTCCTGGGGCAGCACGCAATCGGCGCCGTCCGGCACGACGCTTCCGGTGAACAGCCGGACGGCCTCGCCGCCTGCGACCTGGCCGTGGAAAGGCCGGCCCGCGGGTGCGTGGCCGATCACCGCGACCCGCGCGCCAGCCTGGCCGTCCGCTGCCCGCAGCGCGTAGCCGTCCATGGCGGAAACGTCGGCGGGCGGCTGGTTCAGCCGGGCGTGCAAGGGGCTGGCAAGCACGCGGCCCCAAGCCTCCGGCAAGGCGACGGTCTCGGCCGGGGTGGGACGGAGCGGCCCGACGATGCGGGCGCGGGCTTCCTCGACCGACAGCATCGCCTCACCCTTGCCGGAAGTCGCCGGACTTGCCGCCTGCCTTATGCACGACGCGAAGCCCGTCGATCCGCATGCCCCGGTCGATCGCCTTGCACATGTCGTAAACCGTCAGCGCCGCGACGCCCGCGGCGGTCAGCGCTTCCATCTCCACCCCGGTGCGGCCCGTGGTGCGGACCGTGGCGGCAATGTCGATCCCGTCGCCGGACGGCGAAGGCCCGAGGTCGAGCGTGACCGCCGATATCGGCAGCGGGTGGCAGAGCGGGATGAGGTCCGCGGTGCGCTTCGCCGCCATGATGCCGGCCAGCCGCGCCACGCCCAGCACGTCGCCCTTCTTGGCCTCCCCGGCCAGGATCACGCGCAACGTTTCCGGCAGCATCGCCACGCTGGCCCGCGCGGTCGCCGTCCGGTCGGTTTCGGCCTTGGCGGACACATCCACCATGACGGCCCGGCCTTCGGCATCGAAGTGCGTGAGGCCCGCCGTCACGGGCCGGTGCCGAGCAGGGCGCGGGTGGCGGCGCCGACATCGGGCTGGCGCAGCAGGCTTTCGCCCACCAGGAAGCAGGACGCCCCGGCTTCCGCCAGGCGGCGCACGTCGTCGTGGCTGCGGATGCCGCTCTCCGCGATCAGGAACCGGTCCGAGGGCACATGCGGCGCAAGCTCGGTCGTGGTCTGCAAGTCGGTCTGCAAGGTCTTCAGGTTCCTGTTGTTGATCCCGATCAGCGACGTTTGCAGCCCCAAGGCGCGGTCGAGTTCGGCCCGGTTGTGCACCTCGACCAGCACGTCCATGTCCAGCGCCCGCGCCAGTTCCTCGATCTCCCGCGCCTGGGAGTCGGAGAGCGCCGCCATGATCAGCAGGATGCAGTCGGCCCCCATCAGCCGGCTTTCATAGACCTGCCAAGCGTCGAGCATGAAGTCCTTGCGAAGCACCGGCAAGGAGACCGTCGCACGGGCGACTTTCAGGTGGTCGGGCGAGCCTTGGAAATACGGGCCGTCCGTCAGCACGGACAGGCAGGTGGCGCCCGCGTCGGCGTAGGTCCGGGCCAGCAGCGAGGGGTGGAAGTCGGGGCGGATGACCCCGGCAGAGGGCGACGCCTTCTTGATTTCGGCAATCAGGCCGTAGCCGCCCCGGGCCACCGCCTCCTTCAAGGCGCGCCCGAAGCCGCGGGTCGGATTGCGCCGCAGATGCATTCGGCTGGCGAGCGTCGCAGCCGGCGTCTCGGCCCGCCGCCGCTCCACCTCGGTCAGCGTTTCCGCGCAGATTTGGGCCAACGTGTCAGGGATCGCGACGTCCATTCCACTTACTCCACAGACATCAAGCCGTTGCTCGCCGCAGCTTGCCGGGCGCAGCGGCAGCGGTGCCCTTGTCGGTCGCCTTCGCCGCCCGTGCCGCGCCTGGGCGCAGATCCTGCGCCAACCGGGCGGAGAACAACCCGGCTGCCCCGTTCAGCGGCAAGGCATCGCGGCAAGGCCAAGGCTCTCCGTGCAGCAACGCGCGCAGGGCGCCGGCGTTCGTTGCGGCATCTCCGCCGCGGATGGCCGCGGTCGGCGGGCGTTCCATCCTGGCATCCTTCGGCGCCACGTTGAACTCCTGGCATATGCCACCTCGCAGCGCGGCCACTTGGCTCCCAGCCAGGGTCAGCTCGCCCAGTCGAGCCATGCAGCGGCCAGGCGGGGTCGTTGACGCCGGTAAGCTGCCGGCGCACCCGGGCCAGGCTGGCGAGCGGTCCCGATGAATTGAAGATCGTGCGTGTGCCGGGTTCCACGCCGACAAGGCGGCGCCGGATGCGAGCGGGGCGAGAACCGGTTTGAGGCTGGCCATGCCGTGCGCGGGCTAGGCGGCGCAGGCGGGCGCGGTCCGGCGCGCCAGGGCCAGGAAGTTCGCCAGGATCTTGTGCCCGTGCTCGGACGCGACGCTCTCCGGGTGGAACTGCACGCCGAAGATCGGCAGGTCGCGGTGGCGCAGACCCATGATGGCGCCATCTTCCGTCCAGGCTGTCGGCACGAGCATTGGGGGCAAAGTCTCCGGCTCGACGACGAGGCTGTGGTAGCGCGTGGCCTCGAAGGGGCTGGGCAACGCCGCGAACACGTCGGTTCCGCCGTGGCGGATCGGGCTGGGCTTGCCGTGCATGGGGCGGCCGGCCCGGACCACCCGCCCGCCGAACGCCTGGCCGATGGCCTGGTGCCCCAAGCAGACGCCCAGCACCGGGACGCGCCCGGCCGCGGCGGCGATCAGGTCGAGGCAGATGCCCGCATCGTCCGGCGTGCAGGGGCCGGGCGAGAGGACGATGGCCTCGGGCGCCAACGCCAAGGCGTCGCCGGGGGAGAGATCGTCGTTGCGCCGCACCACGCAGGACACGCCGAGGTCGCCCAGGAGATGCACCAGGTTGAAGGTGAAGCTGTCGTAGTTGTCGATCAGCAGCAGCATGGGAGCTAGGCTTTCAGGGCGGCGAAGCGGACCGCCTCTTCGGCAGCGCGGAACAGGGCGCGGGATTTCTGCCGCGTTTCCTCATACTCGCCAAGGGCGGTGCTGTCCGCCACCACGCCGCCGCCGGCCTGGACGTGCATCGTGCCGTCCTTCACCACGGCGGTGCGCAGCCCGATGCAGGTGTCCATGGTGCCGTTGGCGGCGAAGTAGCCGATGCACCCGGCGTAGATGCCGCGCCGGGTCGGCTCCAACTCCTCGATGATCTGCATGGCGCGGATCTTCGGGGCACCCGTCAGCGTGCCCGCAGGGAACCCGGCAATGAGCGCATCAAGCGCCTCAAGCCCCGGCTTGAGCCGGCCCTCGACGGTGGAGGAGATGTGCATGACGTGGCTGAACCGCTCGATGCGGAAGCTCTCCGTCACCCGCACGCTGCCCAGCTCGGCCACCCGGCCCACGTCGTTGCGGCCGAGGTCGAGCAGCATCAGGTGTTCCGCCCGCTCCTTGGGGTCGGCCAGCAGCTCGGCCTCCAGCCGTTCGTCCTCCGTGCGGGTGGCGCCGCGGGGCCGGGTGCCGGCGAGGGGGCGGATGGTGACGATTCCGTCGCGGAGCCGGACCAGCACCTCGGGGCTGCTGCCGACCACGGCGAAGCCGCCGAAGTCGAGGAAGAACAGGAACGGCGCCGGGTTGATGCGGCGGAGGGCGCGGTAGAGGGAGAATGGCGGCAGCGCGAACGGCACGGAGAAGCGCTGGCTCGGCACGATCTGGAAGGCGTCGCCGGCGACGATGTATTCCTTCATGCGTTCGACGATGGCCATGAACTCGGCTTGCGTCATGTTGGACGCAGGCTCCGGCTGCAGCGGCAGGGCCA
>CAXUIQ010000042.1:0-14185 GCA_964250815.1 uncultured Acetobacteraceae bacterium | reverse complement strand
TTGGTGCGCTGCGAGATCATCTCGCGCTCGTGCTCGGCGACGGCGGCGAGCACGTGGATGGTGAGGCGGTTGACGCCGGGTATGTTGGCGACCAAGAAGTCCACCCTGCCCTCCACCAGGTTGGCGATGAAGGCCACCGAGCGGGCGAGCCGGTCGAGCTTGGCGATCAGCAGCGTCGCCTGCCGGGCGCGGCACGCGGCCAGGGCGGCGGCCAGGCCGGTGCGGTCCGCCTTGCGCCCGCTTTCCACGTCGCGGAACTCGGCCACGACGGTCCCGCCCACAGAGGCGGCGTGCTGCTCGACGGCGGTGCGCTGGGCGTCCAGCCCGAGCCCGGACTGGCCCTGCTTGTCGGTGGAGACGCGGTGGTAGGCGACGAACCGCTGGCCGATGGGACCATGGCTCCTATCCTGGACTGCAGTCCCAACCCTATCGCCCCTCCCCCGGCTCGTCCCAGACGTTTCAAACGGGCGTTTGATACGTCAGTCGGCGCTCGAAGCAGGAACCAGAACGGGCCATGTTGCTTCGGAGCGAATACCGCGACGGCACCGATCCCGCATTCAGCATCGTTCCGGTGCAAGGCGCGTTGGAACAGGGCAACAGATCCGCTCAGCAATCGGCATTCACGTTTCCAGCGGCATCAGGTTACATTGGTTCGGCGGTTGCTGCCGATGTTCCACGAGGGGAGCCATCATGCCCAAGACCGAGCGAGACGCTTTCACCCTGCGGCTGAAGCCGGAGCTTCGTCAAGCAGGCCGCCAAGGAAGAGAACCGGTCCATGCCGAACTTCGTCGAAACGGTGCGGCTCAACGAGAAGCGCCGGCGCGAAGCCCAGACCCGGGAACCGAATGGTGCAAAGTGACGGGACGGTGCTGCTGACGCATCCAAACGTAATCCCGCCCTTAGTCAGCATCGCTTCGCTCTCATTCGACGACATGGGTCTGCGGTTGGAACCGCAAGCCGCACCTTTCGTAACTGGGAAGGCAGAGTCTCCGATGCACGATTAGTCTCGTAGATATTCAACTTTCAGTAGAGAAAAGCTCGCAAAATCGGCATTTCCGCAAGGGTTGTGCAAGCACCCTCCACTCTGTCAGGCTTAATTCCGCAAGAACTATGCAAGTGTTTTTGTGCAAGGCGGGTGCTATTTTCAGAAGACGTCTGCAGTGTTGACCAAAAGACCTTTGCAGTGGGTCAGGCACTACCCCGTTCTGCAGCCACCGTCCGCAAGCCAAGCAGATACGGCTCGAGTGTTTGAGCGATCTGTCGAATAGATCGCACCGCATGCGGTCGTCGCTTGTGCTCGTCCGAAGGGGAAGCGCCGTGAAGCTTGTCAGGACGGACGCTGGCTTTCGGGCACCGACACCCACCGAGACGCTTCGTGATTGGCCGCGTCGAGAGCGGCACTTAGGCGGTCTCCCAAAGCAAGGCGGGCCGCCAACGTTCCGACAAAGGCATCGCCGGCACCATGCGTGCTCGCGACCACTACGGGAATGCCCGGCAACTTGATCCGCTGACCAGAGCGGTCAGAGAACGCGACGCCGTCGCCGCCAGCGGTCACGATCACCGCCTTGAAGCGGGAACTCAGCGTTGCAGCCGCTGCCATGGCGCTCTCCAAGGACTTCACCCGGCCCCCGCCCAGCATCTCGGCCTCGATGGCATTGACCACCAGGATATCCACGAACTCGGGCAGTTCCGTTTCGAAGCGGCGGGCGGGCGCCGCATTCAGGATGATGGTCACGCCATGCCGGTGCCCCTGGCGTGCAGCAGCCTCGTTGACGAGTTCCGGGATCTCGTTCTGGAGCACCAGGACCTTCGCCTCACGGAGCAATGCGTCGTCGGCCTGTTCCGCCGTGATGGAGAGGTTCGCGCCGGACACGATCACCGCGCCGTAGTCGCCTTCGTCATCGAAGATCGCGACGCTCATGCCGGACCCGACGCCGTCGAGGGTCGCGACGGCCGACCGGTCCACCTTTGCCCAGTCCAGGCCGGCCAGCAGCGCCGCGCCGAATGCGTCGTCTCCGACTGCGCCTACCATGGCGGTCGAAACACCCTGGCGCTGCGCCGCGGCCGCCTGGTTGCCGCCCTTGCCGCCGAACTTGGGGGCCCAGCTCCGCCCCGTCAGCGTTTCGCCCTTGCGCGGCCGGTCGGGCGCATCGACCATGATGTCGTAATGCAGGCTCCCGACCACGACGACGCGGTGCGGCTTCGACGCGCCGGTCACGTGCGGCCCCGCGTGGCGCGGTCAACCAGCATGGCGAGCAGGATGATGAGGCCGGTCGCCAGGAGCTGGTAGAAGGCCTGCACGTTCAGCAGCGTCAGGCCGTTGCGCATGGCCCCAAGGATGATGGCGCCGAGCAGGGTGCCGATGATGCTGCCCTTGCCGCCCATCAGGGAAGCGCCGCCGATCGCCGCGGCCGCGATGGCGTCAAGCTCCCAAAGGTTGCCGAGGATCGGCTCCGCGGCCCCCAGGCGGCCGATGAGGATGATCGCCGCCAACGCCGCCAGAACCCCGGACAGGGCATAGGCGCCGATCTTCGTAAGCGCGATCGGCACGCCCGCGATGTGGGCCGCCTCCTCGTTGCCGCCCACAGCTAGCAGGTACTCCCCGAAAGGCGTCTTGCGGAGGATGATCCCGGCCAGCAGCGCCACGGCGATCACGACCAGCACCGAGGCCGGAACACCGGAAAAGCTCCCGTTGGCGATGCTGCGGAACGCTTGCGGCACCCCAAGGACCGGGTTGCCTCCCGTCGCGATCAGCGCCAGGGCACGGTAGGTGCTCAGGGTTCCCAATGTCACGATGAAGGGCTGCAGGCCGCCAAAGGACACCAGCGCGCCGTTGACGACGCCGCACAGGGCGCCCAGGCCAAGGCCCGCGAGGACCGCGAGCGCCGGCGGCACGCCGCCGACCATCAGGCTGGCCGAAAGAACCGCGGCCAGGGCTGCGGTCGGGCCCACCGAGAGGTCGATGCCGCCTGAGATGATGACCAGCGTCATCCCGAGGGCCACGCAGGCATTGATGCTCGATTGCTGGAGGATGTTGACGAGATTGCGCTGGCTCAGGAAGCCCGGCGCGATGGCGGCGAACACGCCAACGATCAACAGAAGTCCGATCAGCGTGCCGAAATCCCGGACGTTCAGGCGGGGGGGCGGAAGGGATCGCGGCTGATCGAGGGCGCCGTGGCTGGTGACTGACATGATGGGTCCTTGGGAATGG
The DNA here is from genome assembly GCA_964250815.1 of uncultured Acetobacteraceae bacterium. Lineage (GTDB taxonomy): Bacteria > Pseudomonadota > Alphaproteobacteria > Acetobacterales > Acetobacteraceae > CAHJXG01. Next base: position 10,974 of record CAXUIQ010000042.1, on the reverse strand, counting down.
GGCCGGCGGCAGGTGCGGGTCAGCGAGGAAGCGCGGACTGCGGAACGGCGTGCGCCACGATGGCCTGCTCGCTCAGCTCCTCGCGCTGGAGTTCGGCTGCGATCCGGCCTTGCCGCATCACGAGCACCCGGTCGGCCAGGCGGAGGATCTCAGGGAGTTCGGAGGACACGACGATCACGGATTTGCCCTGGGCCGCCAAGCCCTCGATCAGGCCGTAGATCTCGGCCTTGGCCCCGATGTCGATCCCGCGCGTGGGCTCGTCGAACAGGAGGATCTGCGCGTTGGCGCCGATCCACCGCGCGATGATGGCCTTCTGCTGGTTGCCGCCGCTGAAAAGCCGGATCGGGCGGTCAATATGGAGGGGCCGCAGGTTGATGCTCGTCAGGATACCTGTGGCCACGCTGCGCAGGGTGCGCCGGCGGATCAAGCCGGAAGGGGCGAACCGCTTCATCGACGGCAGGGCGACGTTGTTGACGACGGAACGCTGCGGAACGATGCCGTCCCGCTTGCGCTCCTCGGGCACCAGGCCGATGCCGGCGGCGATGGCGGCGCGCGTGCCGCGCTTGGCGAGGGCGCGTCCATTGAGGACGATGGACCCGGAGGTGGGCCGGTCCGCACCGGCGATCAGGCGCAGCAGCTCCGTGCGTCCGGCTCCGATCAGCCCGGCGACGCCCAGGACCTCGCCGCGCCGCAGCTCGAAACTCGCGTCAACCACCTTGGTGCCGGATGTCAGCTTGCGCACCGAGAGAACGGTGTCCGGGGTCACGGACGAGCGATGACTAGCAACGGCAAGCGCCCGGCCGACCATCATCGCCACCACCGCGCCCTCGGTCGTGGTGCGCAGGTCCACTTCGCCCACCAGTTGGCCGTCGCGCATCACCGTGGCGCGGGTGCAGACTTTGAACACCTCGTCCATCTTGTGCGAAACGTAGACGACCGACACGCCGCGCGACGCGAGTCCGGCGATGACGACGGCGAGGCGTTCGAACTCGCTCGGCGTCAGGCTGGACGTCGGTTCGTCCATGGCGATGACGCGCGCGTTCTCCAGCAGTGCCCGGGCGATCTCGACGATCTGGCGCTGCGCTACCTTCAGGTTCTTGATCGACGCATCGGGGCGGATCGCGGGGTCCAGGGGCGCCAGGGCCGCGGCTGCCGCGGCTTCCTGCTTCGCGCGATCCACGAACATCGCGCCGCGCCGGAGGGGGCGGCCGAGGAACATGTTCTGCGCCACCGTCAGTTCGGGAACCTGCTGCAGCTCCTGGTGGATCATCGCGATCCCGGCTCGACGCGCGTCGAGCGGCGTGCGCAGCGACAGAACCTCGCCGTCAACGGCGACCGTGCCGCTGTCCGGCTTCAGGACGCCCGACATCGCGCGCAGCAAGGTGGACTTCCCGGCGCCGTTTTCGCCGAGAAGCGCATGGACCTCGCCGGGTTGGACGCGCAGCGACACTTCGCTCAGCGCTTTGACAGCCGGAAAGGTCTTGGTCAGGCGTTCGACATGGAGCCGGAGCGGGACGTCTGGCATGGGATGCACCAAAGCGGAGAGAGGGGAGCGGCTTCCGGTCATCCGGCAGCCGGCCGGGTCATTGGGCAGCCTTGGCGTCCTGCTCAAGGACAGCGCGGACATCCACGCCCTGGCCCTTGTAGCGCTCCACGTTTTCCTTGGTGATCAGCGCCTGCGGGGTCGCGACGACGCGGGGCAGTTCCTGCTTGGCCACGATGCGGAGCGCCGTTTCCAGCGCAACCTCGCCCGTGAGAACCGGGAAGCTGTCAACCGTCCCGGTCAGCTCGCCGGCCCGGACCGACGCGTAGGCGTCCGAGATCCCGTCCGTTCCGAACACGGCGACCTTGCCCAGCAGCCCGGCGTTCTTCACCGCCTCGACGACGCCGAGCGCCATGGTGTCGTTGTTGCAGTAGATGCCCATCAGGTCGGGATGCTGCTGTAGGATCGTGGTCGCGGCGTCGTAGGAAAGCTGCCGGTCCCAGTTTCCGGGCACGCTCGCGACGACCTGGAACTTGCCTCCCGCCGTCGCAAGCGTCGCCTTGAAGCCGTCCGTGCGCTGGCCCGCGGCATAGACCCCGGCCTGCCCCTCGATCACGGCGAGCTTCCCGCCGTTCGGACGGTTCGCGATGAACCACCTGGCGACCCGCACGCCGTTGTCGCGCTGCACGTTGCCGACGTAATGGGCGGCCTGCGGGATCACGGCGTCGTTGACGTTGACGACCGGGATTCCGGCGGCTTTGGCATCGCCCATCGCCGGTTCGAGGTTGGCGTTGGTCTGCGGCGACAGGAGCAGCACGCTCGCGCCTTGCGTGATCATGGTCTCGGCGATGGACAATTGGCCGAGTTGGTCCCCCTCGCTCTGCGCGGCCTGGTAGGACACGCGCACGCCGGCCTTTTTTCCGAAGCTCTGATAGCCTTCCCCGAGCAGCCGCCAGTACTCGTTGGTCAGCGTCTTCGAGACCGCGCCCGCGGTGGTGCCCGCAGGCGGCTTCGGGAACGGGCCGAACTTCGTGGTCAGCTGCGCCCAATCGATGCGGTCGGGCTCGCTGTCCGAGTTCAGCGGCCTGAGGTCCTGGGCCTGCGCCGCGGTCAGGCCGAGCAGCATGACGCCGGACAGCAGAAGATATTTCATGGTTCGTTTCCTCCAGGGTTGAGCTTGCGGCGGCCGGGCTTTGCCGGTCACGCCTGGCCGGGTTCAGCTTCCGAACATGGCGTTCCGTACGATGGCCTGGGTGGCGACGGCGTCCTGCTGCGCGATGGCCGCGCCCAGTTGATTGTCGCCGTCGAGCTTCTCGACGACGCGCAGCATCGACCGCACGGTGGCGATGTTGGCTTCGCACTCCTTCACCGGGTCAAGGCCGGTCAGGTCCGGGAAGGTGTCGAAATAGATCGGGCCGTCGAAGCCGTCCGCCTTGACTTGGCGGAGCAGCTCGATGGTTTGCAGGGAATGCACCGCGCCGACCATCAGGCCGTCGTCGCGCTTGGCGTAGCCGTCGTTCAGGTGGACGCCGAGCACGCGGCTGTGCCGGGCGATCAGGGCGGCCGCAAAGGCCGGCTGCTCGTCCGCGTAGAGCACGTGCGCGAAGTCCAGCGTCACGCCGAGGTTGGGCAGCCCAACCTCCTTGAGGGCGAGCAGCGTCGTGGCGCAATCGGGCATCAGGCTGTAGGAGCGAGGCTCGTTGGGCTTGTACTCGATGCTGACGAGGCAGTCCGGGTCGTGCAGCGCGACCTCGCGGATGCCGTCGATCTCCTCGGCCCAGAGCCGGCCGTAGTCGGCCTGGAAGGCGTAATCGAAGCCGTCCTGCCCGAGCCAGAGGGTCATCAGGTTGCAGCCGGCCTCGCGGGCCGCGTCGATCCCCCGCTTGGTGAGTTCGATCGCCTCGCGCCGGACGGCGGGGTCGGGGTTCGTGAAGGCGCCGATCTTGAAGGCCGGATTGGAATAGTAGCGCATGGCCAGGCCGTTCACCGCCAAGCCGAGGCCGCGGATCGCGTTGCCGGTCGCGCGGGGATCGGGGCCGAGATGGTCGGGGTAATTGAGATCGACGTCGGTCAATCCCGCGGCCTTGGAGGCCCGCTCGGCCATCTGCAAAGGCGTCGGCTTTCCATGGCCTTTCGGCCAGAACGCGTCGGGCTTCGAGGCGAAGGAGTTGAGGCGCGTTGCAAAGCGTGTGTTGGTGGGCTGCACCGGATGGCTCTCCGTCAACTGGAGTTGACATCACAAATTTCCAATTAGATGTAAAGCTATAATTTTGTTGCGGCTTCGGAGTCTGCTTCCACGCGCGCTGGTTTTGCTGGGCAACCCCAAAAACATGGCACCCTCTCCAAAAAGAATCACGCCAGGCACGCAGCCTTGCCGCGAAAATCGATGGTTGACAACACCAATAATTCACTCCAAAACTTTTTATGATGAAGTCGTGAACATAGCGGACTACCCGGCGATGTCGGACGGCTTCGGAGAACGCCGCGAACGCGGCTACAAAAGGGAGGGCAACAACATGGATCGCCGCACAACGCTGAAGATGATGGGTAGCCTCGCCACGGCTGGGCTGCTTGGGGTGAGGTCGCCGGCCAAGGCCGCGGCGCCGAAGACGATGGCGACCGTGGTCAAGGAAGCCGGCGTCCCGTGGTTCAACATCCTGAACCAGGGTCTGGAAGAGGCCGGCAAGGCGTACGGCATCGCCACCACGATGGTCGGGCCGGCCCAGGTTGACCCGGCCCAGCAGGTCAAGCTCATCGACGATCTCGTGGCCAAGAAGGCCGACGTCATCGGCCTGGTGCCGCTCGACGTCAAAGTCACGGGGCAAGCCGTTCAGCGCGCGCGGGACGCCGGAATCCTCGTCATCACCCAGGAAGGCCCCAACCAAGACGGCAAGACCTGGGATTTGGAACTCATCAGCGCCCAAGGCTACGGCGAGATGCAGATGAAAGCCCTGGCCCGCGAAATGGGCGAGGACGGCGAATACGTCGTCTATGTCGGCACGCTGACGACGCCCGGTCACAACCAATGGGCCGATGCCGCCATCGCCTACCAGAAGGCCCACTACCCCAAGATGAAGATGGCGGCGGACCGCTTTCCGGGCGCCGACCTGATCGACTCGTCATCGCGCGTGACGCAGGAAGTGCTGCAAACCTACCCCAACGTGCGCGGCATCATGTCGATGGGGTCCAACGGCCCGATCGGGGCCGGCAACGTCATCCGTCAGCGGCGCCTCGAAAAGAAGATCGCCATCGTGGGCACCACCATTCCGTCCCAGGCGCAACCCATGATCATGAGCGGCGTGATCCGGGAAGGTTTCCTGTGGAACCCCAAGGACGCCGGCTACGGCATGGTCGCCGTGGCGCGCATGGCCCTCGACGGCACGCCGATCAAGACCGGCACTGAGATCCCGACCTTGGGTCCCGCCACGGTGGACGAGACGCAGCGCGTGATCCAGGTCGACCGCGCCCTGACCATCAACAAGAGCACCATCGGCGACCTCATCAAGCTGGGTCTCTAGTGGTGCCGGCCGGCACGGTCCCACCACGGAGGCAGGGCGATGACGTTTCTGGAACTGCGCGGGATCTCGAAGCGCTTCGGCGGGGTCGCGGCGTTGTCGAACGTGGACTTCGACCTGGCCCGGGGGGAGATCCATTGCCTGGTCGGCGGCAACGGGTCCGGCAAGTCGACAATGATCAAGATCATCTCCGGCGTGCAGGCCCCCGATCCAGGCGGCCGCATCGTCGTCCAAGGCCGGGAGCATCCCCGCCTCACGCCGGTCGAGAGCAGCGCCCTCGGCATCCAGGTGATCTACCAGGACCTGTCCCTGTTCCCGAACCTCACGGTGGCGGAGAACATCGCCATCGGCCGGCACCGCGCGTTGATGGGACTGGTGAACTGGTCGGCGGTGCGGGCCACGGCGTCGGCGGCGATGCAGCGCATCCATGTCGCGCTCGACCTCGACGAGAGGGTTTCGCAGCTCTCGATCGCCAACCGGCAGCTTGTCGCCATCTGCCGCGCCATCGCCGCCGACGCCAAGCTCGTCATCATGGATGAGCCGACGGCCTCGCTGACGCGCCATGAGGTGGATTCGCTCCTGGCGCTGACGCTGGAGCTGAAGCGCCGCGATATCAGCGTGCTGTTCGTCAGCCATCGCTTCGACGAGGTGCTGGAAATCGCCGAGCGCGTCACGGTGGTGCGCGACGGCGTGAAGCTCGGCACCTATGACGCCCAGGGCATGACCGAGCAGCGCCTCGCGTTCCTCATGTCGGGCAAGACGTTCACCTACGAGACGGCGGAACGCCCGATCCCGCGCGACCGGCCGATCCTGTCGGCGGAGGGCCTGTCCAAGGCCGGCAACTACGAAGATGTGAGCTTCTCGCTCTACCCTGGCGAGATCCTCGGGTTGACGGGCCTGCTCGGGGCGGGACGCACGGAGCTTGCGCTGTCGCTGTTCGGCATGAACACGCCCGACGGCGGGGTCATCCGGGTCGACGGCGAGGACGTGACGCTGGCCTCCAACCGCGACGCCATCACCCGGGGCATCGCCTACGTGCCGGAGGACCGGCTGTCGCTGTCCCTGGTGCTTGACCAACCGATCGGCACCAACATCGTCATCTCGGTGCTGGAGGGGCTGAAGGACCGGCTTGGCCGCATCCGCCTTGGGCAGCAGGCCGCGCTGATCGGCGGCTGGATCCGTGATCTCGCCATCAAGGTTTCTAGCCCCGACAACGCGGTCCGCACGCTGTCAGGGGGCAACCAGCAGCGCGTGGTGATCGCCAAGTGGCTGGCCACCAAGCCCCGCATCCTCATCCTGGACAGCCCCACCGTGGGCGTCGACCTGCACGGGAAGGACGGGATCTACCAGATCGTCAAGGACCTCGCCGCCCAGGGGCTGGCCGTCATCATGATCTCCGACGAGATCCCGGAGGTGCTTTACCACTGCGACCGCATCCTTGTGATGCGGGAAGGTCGCCTCGCCCGAGAGGTCATGGCCCACCGGGTGTCCGAGGCCGAGCTCAGGGAGATCGTCCATGCGTAAGGTGCTTCGCGGCGCGCGCGTTTCGCAGGAGGTGTGGCTAGGCTTGATCGTCTTGGCCATGGCGATCGGGCTCTCCATCCTGCGGCCCAACTTCCTCAGCTTGCAGAACGGGCTCGACCTCCTAAGTTCCTACGCCTTCAGCGGCATGCTGGTGTCGGGCCTGCTTGTCGTGCTGATCGCCGGCGGGATCGACATCTCCTTTGCGGCGGTGGCCTCCGTGGCGCAGTTCGTCGCGCTCACGATGGCCAACGCCACAGGGATCGGCTGGGTCGAGGCCGCCGCCATCGCGGGCGGGATCGGGCTTTGCCTTGGACTGATCAACGGCATCCTGGTGAGCACCCTCGGCATCGCCAGCATCATCGTGACCATCGCTACCCAGAGCGTCATCTACGGCATCCTACTGACAGTGACCAAGGGCCAGGACATCTTCGCGCTGCCGGCCTGGTTCACCTCCGGCGTCAGCATTGCCATCCATACCGATGCCGAGGGCAATGATTATGCGATCAACTTGCAGATCATCGCGCTCGCCACGTCCTTCGCCGCCGCCTGGTTCCTGCTCAACCGCACGACCTTCGGGCGGCAGGTTTATGCGCTCGGCGGCAATCCCGAGGCGGCCCGGCGGGTGGGCTTCGGCGTGTTCCGGCTGAACCTCATGGTTTACGCCTACATGGGCCTGATCGCCGGGCTCGCCTCCCTCGTGCAGGCCCAGTACACCCAGTCGGTGTCGCCGACCGCGTTGGTTGGACGCGAGCTCGACGTGGTGGCGGCGGCCGTCCTGGGCGGTGCCAGCCTCGATGGGGGCGTCGGGACGGTGTCGGGGGCGCTCCTGGGACTCGCCCTCATCGCCATCATGCAGAATGGCCTCGCCCTGCTCGGCGTCTCCTCCTACTGGTCGCAGTTCTTCACGGGCCTGGTCATCGTGGCGGCGGTCGCCGGCATGGCGGCCCGCACGCGCCGCCGCTGGCGCGACTCGCCGGGGCTCGCGTGATGGCGCCGCTGCCCGCCTTGTTCCTGCGCGCCGTGGGGCCCACCAACCTTCGCCTGCTGGGTCTGCTGGCGGCGCTTTCCGTCGTGTTCGGCGCCTTCGTGGGTGACCGATTGTTCGGCGGGTACGGGCTGCGCTCGATGGCCTACCAGCTTCCCGAACTCGGCCTCCTGTCGCTCGCCATGATGGTGGCGCTGCTGTCGGACGGCCTCGACCTGTCGATCATCGCCACCGCGAACCTTGCGGCCCTGGCGACCGCGGCGGTGCTGAAGGGGGCGCCGGCCGACGCCGCCGGGGCCGGGCTTCTAGCCATCGAGGGCGGCGCCGTCCTGGCCGGCCTCGCGGCCGCGGCGCTTGTGGGGCTGTGCAACGGTGTTTTGGTCGGCTACCTGCGCGTCTCGCCGATCCTGGCGACGCTCGGCACCATGACGCTCGTCAAAGGCCTCGCCATTGGCCTCACGCACGGCAGCGTGGTTTCGGGGTTCCCGCTCGGCGTCGTGTTCCTCGGCAACGGCTCGCTTCTTGGCCTGCCGATGCCGCTGATCCTGTTCGGGGCCGTGGCGTCCCTGCTCGGCCTGCTTCTCACGCGCACGCCGTTCGGCGTCACCGTGACGCTGATGGGGTCGAACCAGCAGGCGGTGCGGTTCTCGGGCGTGGACACGCGGGCCGCGCTGCTGCGCGTTTACCTGCTGTCGGCTCTGGTGGCGGCGACGGCTGGCCTTGTGATGATGGCGCGGTTCGACTCGGCCAACGCCGCCTATGGCGAGAGCTACCTCCTCGTCACGATCCTCGCCTGCGTGCTGGGCGGCGTCAGCCCCACGGGTGGGTTCGGCAAGGTGGGTGGGCTCGTGATCGCGCTGGTGATCCTGCAACTGATCTCGACTGCCTGCATCCTGCTCGACCTCAGCCAGTTCCTGACGCTGTCGCTTTGGGGCGGCATCCTCCTCGCGGTCGGCCTCACCGGAATCTTGAGGGACCATGTCGCGGTACTACTCGCCGTTCTGCGGACGCCGACCGTGGCACGACGGCCGTCTCGCATGACGTAGCCGCGGGGAACTTCTGAAAGGAAAGAGAGTGCTGAAGGGCATAGACCGCGCGATCTCGGCCGAGGTGCTCATGGTGCTGATGTCCATGGGACACGGCGACGATCTTCTCATCTGCGACGTCAACCATCCGGCCGCCAGCATCGCCAAGCACACGGCCTACAGCCAGCTCGTCGACATGGCGGGGTGTGACCTGCCTCGTGCGGCCGAGGCCATCCTGTCTCTGATGCCGCTCGACACGTTCGTGCCGGCGCCCGTCATCCGCATGAAGGTGGTCGACGACCCCTTGCGCATCATGCCGGTGCACGAACGCCTGCAAGGCGTCGTCAACCGGGCCGAGGGACGGGCCGTGGCCGTCGAGGCCCTTGAACGTTTTGAGTTCTACGCCGCCGCCAAGCGCGCCTATGCGGTCGTCCGGACCTCGGATGCCGGACCTTATGGCTGCTTCATCCTGCGCAAGGGCGTTGTCTGAAATCGTCGATGGCACGCACGGGGGTGCGCTTCGCTACCCTCGCCTCCTCGCGATGCGTGGCGCCGGTCCTCTGGCAAAGCGCATCGGAGCTGGCCTACATAGGGCCGAACAAAGGAGAGTTCCGCGATGACCGATGTGGCGGATCCGCGATCCGTCGGCCCGAGGATCCGCATGATGGTGCCGCACCTTACGCCTTTGGAGGCGAGGGTCGTCGATACCGTGTTCGGCCGCCGGGATTTCAGCGATGCGACAACCTTGAAGGACGTGGCGGAGGACTCGGGCGTTTCCGAGGCCATGGTGGTCAAGATCGCCAAGAAGCTCGGCTTCTCCGGCTACCGCGATTTTCGGCAGCACGTTGCCGGTTACGTCCGGCTGCCCATCGCCGAGATGCACGAGGAGCTTTCGCCGGAGGACACTGGGACGGAGATCATCCACAAGGTCTTCCGTGCGTCGATGCAGGCGCTGGAGGAAACACTCGCCATCGCGGACATCGATGCTTTCGAGCGCGCCGCCGATTTCATCCATCGGGCTCGTCAGCGGGACTTCTACGGTGTTGGCGGCTCGGCGCAGATCGCGCGTGACGTCGCCCACAAGTTCCTGAGGATCGGCGTCCGCGCGTCCGTGTACGACGATGCCCACATGATGGCGATGTCCGCCTCTCTGCTGGGGACGGAGGACGTTGCGGTCGGCTTCTCGCACACGGGGGCAACCCTGGTCACGCTGGAGGCCCTGCAGATCGCCCGCAAGAACGGTGCCCGCACCATCGCGATCACCAACTATCTCGGATCCCCGATCGCCGAATATGCGGACGTGGTGCTTTGCTCGACGGCGCGCGGTTCGCCGCTGCTTGGCGAGAATGCAGCCGCGCGTATTGCCCAGCTCAACATCCTCGACTCGATCTTCGTTCTGGTCGCTCAGCAGAACTACAAGGCAGCCGAAGGGAACCTGTCCCGAACTCAAGGCGCGGTTCGAGGCAAGCGGAAAAACTAAGGGCCGCCATCTATTGAGCACCGCTCGTCATGTGCGGACGAACGCCGCGCCTCACGTCCGTAAGCCGGCCTGCAAATGCTAAGCGAATTCTCACGGTTTTGGAGCGGTCCTCATCAACCCGGGCCGTCTTTTGTGATTCAGGCCATGTGCAACAGCGCCACGCTTGTGCACGGCCTCGGCGTTGCGGCCGGCCAAGTTCACGGAACGCTGGCTGGTGTGCAGCCCGACCGATGCGCGTCCTTCACGCCGCGAAGGCACGGAAGTGCTTGCGCGCGGTGACCTCGCGCACGACGCCAGCCGCAAGCCGGTCGCGCAGCAGGGCGGTCGCCGTCTGGGGTGCGAGGCACAGCCGGCAGGCGAGCACCGTCGCGGTCAGCGTCGGCGTGCGCAGGGCAACGTCGAGGGGGGCCGGCAGGTGCAAGCGCCGGTCCAGGCTCTCCGTCGTCACCTTTCCCCGTTCAGCCATCGCCTCCAACCGACCCAACTCGCGCAGGTCCGCCAGCGGCGCCGCGCGGGCGCGACGGCAGAACGCGGCAGGCCACGCCGCATCCTGCGGCCGGCAGCTAGGAAACCGTGAGCGGCCAAATACCGGGCAATTGCCAAGCAACGCGCGATGCGTCGCCGCCGTCACCCGCAACAGCCCAGGCTCACATCGTCCATTCCCCCGAGATCGCGATCTGCTCAAGAGGTCGTCTCCGCATCGCTTCCACCCGGTTGCGGCGATCTGCTGCTTGACCTGCAGATTTGATCAAATGGTGAGGTGACTCCTTCTATGGCGTGTTGCCCGACCGGCCTGCAGAATGCTCCGAGCGCGTCGGGCTGTTCCGCATCGCGTCCAGGGTCCGCCGCGCCGTGCGGACCGCCTGGTCCGCATGGGCCATGGCGGCCTCAAGCCCGCTGTAGTCGAAGGCACGCCACTCCAGCCGCGTGACCGGGCGCAGGGGCGGCGGCTCAAACGGCGC
>CAXUIQ010000041.1:0-14217 GCA_964250815.1 uncultured Acetobacteraceae bacterium | reverse complement strand
GACGGCGACGACCCCTACATGGTCGCCGCCGCCGACAAGGGCACCGCGACGTTCAGCGACATCGCCAACGGCATCGCGGAGGGGCGCGGCTTCTGGCTGGGCGACGCCTTCGCCTCCGGCGGCAGCCACGGCTACGACCACAAGGCCATGGGCATCACCGCCCGGGGCGCCTGGGTGATGATCGCCCGGCACTTCGCCGAGCTTGGGCTGGACATCCAGGCCGACCCCTTCACCTGCGTCGGCGTGGGCGACATGAGCGGCGACGTGTTCGGCAACGGCCTCCTGGTCAGCCGCCAGACCCGGCTGCTGGCGGCGTTCGACCACCGCCACATCTTCATCGACCCCGATCCCGACGCGGAGGCGTCCTACGAGGAGCGCGCCCGGCTGTTCGCGCTGCCCCGCTCGTCTTGGGCAGACTACGACCCCGCGAAGATCGGTGCCGGCGGCGGGGTGTTCTCCCGCGCCGAGAAGCGCATCGCTCTCCCGGTCCAGGCCGCGGCGCTGCTCGGGCTGCCGCCCGGCCCGGTCGAGCCGGCCGCGGTGATGCAGGCGATCCTGCGCGCGCCGGCCGACCTGCTGTACTTCGGCGGCATCGGCACCACCGTGAAGGCGACGGCGGAAAGCCAGGCCGATGCCGGAGACCGCGCCAACGATGCGATCCGGGTGAACGGCGCCGAGCTGCGCGTGCGGGTGGTGGGGGAGGGCGCCAACCTCGCCATCACCCAGGCGGGCCGCATCGAGTACGCACGGCTCGGCGCAGACGGGGCCGGCGGCCGGATCAACACGGACGCGCTGGACAACTCGGCAGGCGTGTCCACCAGCGACCACGAGGTGAACATCAAGATCCTGCTGGCCGACGCCGAGCGGGACGGCGCGCTGACCCGGCGGCAGCGCGACGAACTGCTGGCCAGCATGACAAACGAGGTCGCCGCCCTGGTCCTGCGGGACAACAGCCAGCAATCGCTCGCCGTGTCGCTTGAGGTGCGGGACGGGGTGCGCGACCTTTCTTCGCAGGCGGCCTTGATGGCGCGGCTTGAGGCGGGGGGCACGCTGGACCGCACGGTGTCGGGACTGCCGAGCGTCGCGGCGCTGGCCGCCCGCGCCGCCGCGGGGGAGGCGCTGCTGCGGCCGGAGGTGGCGGCGCTGCTGCCTGTCGCCAAGCTTTGGCTGACCGAGGCCATCGGGGACGGGGACCTCACGGCCGACCCGGCGTTCGGCGCGGCGCTGCTCGCGTATTTTCCGGCCAAGCTGCGGGAAGGCTTCGCCGGATTCATTGAGCGCCACCGGCTGCGGCAGGAATTGATCGCGACCATCGTCGCCAACGCCGTCGCCAACCGGCTCGGCCCGGCGGCGCTGGGGCGCCTGGCGGCGGAGACCAGCCCGGTGCGCGTCGTCCGGGCGGCTTGGCTCGCGGGGGCGTTGTTCGACTTGGAACCCTTGTATGACGCCATCGACCAGGCGCCAGCCGCGGCAACGGTCAGGCTGGACGCGATGCTGGCGGTGCGGCATCTGCACGAATTCGCGGCGCGGGACCTGCTCGGCGCGGCGGAATTGGACATGCCGCTGGACGCCGCGGTCGGGACGCTTCGCCCGGGCGTCGCGGCGCTCACCGCCCCGGCTGCGCTGCAAGCGTCGGCGGGGCAGGAAGCGCGGCGGCTGCGCGACGCCGGGCTGCCGGATACCGTGGCGGCGGTGGTCGCGGCGGCGCCCTCCCTCGCTGCTTCACCGACGGTGGTGCGCCTGGCCGAACGCCTGGGCGTGCCGCCGTCGGAAGCTGCCGCTGCCTGGCGGCAGGTCGGCCAATCCCTGGGCATCGAGGACTTGCGCGCCGCCATCGGCGCCATGCCGGTCGTGGGCAGCTTCGCCGGCCGCGCCAAAGCGGCGCTGCTGGCCGACCTGATGGGTGCGCAAGCCCGCTTGGCCCAGGCTGCGGTGCTGGGTGCGGACCCGGCGCTGCGGCCGGACGCCGGCGCAGTGCTTCAGCTTGCCCGCGAGGCCGCGGCGGCGCCGGATTTCGCCGGGCTGTCGGTCGCGACGCGAGCGGTGGCCGCCATGGCCTGACGATGGTCAGACGGGGGCAACGGCGCCGCCTGCCGCGTCACTGCTTCGGAAGGGCGTCCCGGTCGTGCACCTCGGCCGGCGGGTGCGTGGCCTCCACCGCGGTGAAGGCTTCCAGGATGCGGTAGCTGTGCTCCGCGCCCTTGGGGACGATCCAGGAACTGCCGGGTTGCAGAAACACGGTCTGCCCTTCCAGGGTCAGTTCCGCCCGGCCCGCCACCACGTAGCCCACCGTCTCGTATTCCCGGCGCACCGGCGGCAGCGGGTCGCTCGGCGCGATGCCGTCCCAGAGCCGCATCGAGAGCGCCCGGCCGCTGGCGAGGTAGCGTTGGCCTTCTGCCCCCTTGGGCGCGTGGGAAGCCTCGACCTTGGTGACGCTGGTATCGGCCATGCCTGCTGTTCCTTCCACTGCCGCCGGTGAGATGCTTTCCCGGGCCGGACGCGGGTTTAACCGGAACTGCGCCCGGCGGTTGCAGCCCTAGATGTCGAAGAAGACGGTCTCGCCTTCCCCTTGCAGGCGGATGTCGAACACGTAGGCGGCGGTGCCGTCCCGCCGCTCGGGCCGGGCCAGCAGGGTGTCGCGCCGGACCGCCGGCTCGATCATGCGCAGCACGGGGTCCTGCTCGTTCAGCGCCGCCTCGTCCGCGAAGTACATGCGGGTCGCGAGGCCGATGTTGATGCCGCGCGCCACCAGCCAGACGTTGACGTGCGGGGCCATGGGCTTGTGCCCGCGGCGGCCGGCGACCGGGCCGGGCTTCACCGTCTCGAAGCTGTACAGCCCCGTGGCGAAGTCCGTCCCCGTCCGGCCCCAGCCGCGGAAGCCCAGGTCCAGCGCGCCCTCCTGCCGGTCCGCCGGGTGGTTGTAGCGCCCGGCGGCGTTGGCCTGCCAGATCTCCACCAGCACGTCACGGCAGGGCGCGCCCAGCCCGTCCAGCACGCGCCCCTCGATGCGGATGCGCTCGCCCGGCGTGTCCGGCCCGGCGAGCACGTTGCCGAACGGCTTCTCGAACATCTCGAACCCGGCCTGCTGCGGGATCAGGCCGATGTGGACATACGGCCCGGCGGTTTGCGACGGGGTTTCGGGAAGGTAGTCGAGCGTCATGGCATCACCCTTGCAGCTTGTTCTCGAACACCGTGGCGCGCGTGCCGCGCAGCACGATGTCGAAGCGGTAGGCCAGGCTGTCGAGCGGCACGGCGGCGCGCAGGTCGAGCGGCGCCACCAGCCGCTGCCGGGCCGCCGGGTCCGGGATGGTGCCGAGGATGGTGTCCCGGGGGATCAGCGGGTCGCCCTCGAAGTACATCTGCGTGATCAGCCGCTGCGCGAAGCCGTGGCCGAACACCGAGAAGTGGATGTGCGCCGGGCGCCAGGAGTTGACGTGGTTGCGGAACGGGTAGGCACCGGGCTTCACCGTGCGGAAGGCGTAGCGGCCCTCGCTGTCCGTGACGGTGCGCCCGCAGCCGCCGAAGTTCGGGTCGATGGGCGCGATGTAGGTGTCGTTGCGGTGGCGGTAGCGCCCGCCGGCGTTGGCCTGCCACACCTCCACCAGCGTGCCCGGCACCGGCCGCCCGTTCTCGTCCAGCACCCGCCCGTGCACGATCGTGCGCTCCCCGATCGGCTCGCCGTCCTTGGCGGCGTTCAGGATCAGGTCATGGTCGAGCGGCCCCAGCTCGTCGCGCCCGAACACCGGCCCCGTGACCTCCGACAGCGAGTTCTGCAGCGACCACAGCGCGAGGCGGGGGGAGCGCAGCACGCTGGTCTTGTAATCCGGGGTGAACGCCGGCGGGTGCTGGCCCCGGTCGCGCTGGATGAATTCGTAAGGCGTCATTTCCAACTCCTTTCGGCGGTGGCCGTGGGGGGCAAGCGGCGTTCCCGTGTCCTGCGGCACCTTACGCCGCCTCGTCGGCCAACCGCGCGATCCGGCGCAGCGCCAGCAGGTAGCCCTGCGTGCCGAACCCGGCGATCACGCCGTCCGCCCGGCCCGACACGAAGGAATGGTGCCGGAAGGCCTCCCGCTTGTGCACGTTGCTGATGTGGACCTCGATCACCGGCGCGTCGAAGGCGTTCAGCGCGTCCAGGATGGCGACGGAGGTGTGGGTGAAGGCGGCGGGGTTGATGACGATGCCGCAGGCGGCCTCCCGCGCCTCGTGCACCCAGTCGATGATCTCGTATTCGCGGTTGCTCTGGTGGAACCGCAGGTCGAGCCGCAGTTCGCCGGCCAGCGCCCGGCAGTCGCGCTCCACGTCGAGGAGCGTCTCGTGGCCGTAGATATGGGGCTGGCGCCGGCCCAGCAGGTTCAGGTTCGGGCCGTTCAGCACGAACACGGTGCGGCTCATCGACTGGGGTCCTTCCTGTCCTTTTGTCCGGCAACAGGCAAGTTACCGGGGTGGACCCGATGCCGCAATCACCACCGGGCAGGGCGATGCCGGGCCGCAGGCGATTGACCGCCTGTGCAGCCCGCACCGCGCCGGCTGCTCCTGGGCGGCCCCGACGCGGGCGGCGCGGTGCATGGGCTGGGCTTGGTTGTTCACGGCCCGTTCTTTCTGGTCTATCATGGCAACGATGGATCGCGAACCGGCCCGCAAGATCATACACGTCGATATGGACGCCTTCTTCGCATCCGTGGAGCAGCGGGACGACCCGACGCTTCGCGGCAGGCCGGTGGCGGTGGGCCACCCGGCTGCGCGCGGCGTCGTGGCTGCGGCGAGCTACGAGGCCCGCTCGTTCGGCGTCAGGTCGGCGCTGCCGTCCGTCACGGCGCTTCGCAGGTGCCCGGGACTCGTGTTCGTGCCGCCCCGCTTCGACGTTTACCGGGCGGTGTCGCGGCAGATCCACGGCATCTTCGCGGACTACACGCCGCTCATCCAGCCGCTCTCACTCGACGAGGCGTATCTCGACGTCACGGAGAACCTGCGGGGACTGCCGACGGCGTGGTCAACGGCCAGGGAAATCCGCGCCCGCATCCTGGAGGAGACCGGCCTGACCGCTTCGGCCGGGATTTCGTACAACAAGTTCCTCGCCAAGCTCGCCTCGGGCCACCGCAAGCCCAACGGCCAGTTTGCCGTGACGCCCGGCATGGGGGCAGCCTGGGTGGAGTCGCTGCCCATCGCCCGCTTCCACGGCGTCGGCCCGGTGACGGCCAAGAAGATGCAGGCGCTCGGCATCGAGACCGGCGCCGACCTGCGGGCGAAGCCGATGGCGTTCTTGCAGCAGCACTTCGGCAAGGCCGCCGCGTGGTACCACGCGATCGCGCGGGGCGAGGACGACCGGCCCGTCGATCCCGGCCGCCAGCGCAAGTCGTCCGGGTCGGAAACCACCTTCGGCCGCGACCTTGCCGAGGCGTCCGAAATCGAGGCCGGCGTGCTGAGGATGGCCGACGACGTGTGGTCCTGGTGCGAGGGCGCGCGGGCGTTCGGCAGGACGGTGACGGTGAAGGTGAAGTTCGCGGACTTCCAGCAGGTCACCCGCAGCCGCAGCCATGCGGGCGCGGTGGTCCGCCACGCGCAGCTCCGCCAGGCGAGCCTTGACCTCATCCGCTCGGTCTTTCCGCTCGAAAAGGGGATCAGGCTGGTCGGCGTGACAGTGTCGAACTTCGAGGCGCCGGCAGGGGAGGATGGCGGGCTGCCGTTGTTCGGGTCGGCAATGGGCAGTGCGGAAATGGGCAGTGCGGAGGCGCCGGCGTCCGGTCCGGCAGGGGCGTCCTGATGAGTCCGCCGCGCAGCCCAGGCAAGAGGTGCCTCCCTCGCCGGTGGGCATTCGCTCCCGCGCCTCCGCAGGCCAGCCGCGAGCCGGCTTTCCAAAACGCTTCGATCAGGCCATTCTGTTCTTGAACGTAACGAGGTGGACCATGGCACGGCGTAGCGCGATCATTCTTGCCGGCCTGGCGCTCGCGGGCACGGCGCAGGCAGCGCCTTTGCAGTTGGTGTATGACGGGTATCTGTCGCCAAACGACACGCTGGGCGGCGTGGCGTTCAACGCCTTCACGCCGTTCGAGGCCCGGGCGGCCTTCGACGGCAGCGCGCCGCTGGCCCAGCTTGAGGCAGGTGCGTCCGCCTACGCGCCGTCCACGTTCACGCTGACGATCGGCAAGACGACGTATGCCGTGACGCGGGTGCAGGACGACCCCGTGTACGGGCAGACGGTGGTCGTCTTCGACAAGACCGGGCCGTCCTCCAACAGCTCGGCATACCAAGGAAAGCCGCACTACGGCATCGGGTTCTTTTCCCAAGGAGGCGGCAACGTCGGCATCGTCGGCGACTGGACCGCGGCCACGCCGGAGTTCACCTTGGGAACGCTTGGGCCAACGACGCTCAACCAGTTCTACGGGGTGGGCTACAATGACGGCCCGGTCGGGCTGACGGCGAACGGCGTCGCCACGACGCTGCAGTTGAACGATCCCGCAGACTACAACTCGGCCGATCCGTCACAGGCATACTACGGCGGCAACGTCGGCGCCCCGACGGTTGCGGACAACCAGGCCTCGATCCAGGCCGTGCCGGAGCCTGCGTCAGCAGTGCTGCTTGCCAGCATGGCCGTGGTGTTCGGGTGGTGCCGGCAACATGCGCGCAAACGGCCGTGATCCCGCCGGGAGCGGTGCACTCTGCGCCGGCTGCGCATCGGGACGACCGGCGAAGAAAGTCCTCACGCACGGCCGGCGGCCAATGGCGGGCGCGCGCCCTTGTCCCATGCCGAAGCCCAACCAGCTCGACGGACTCCGCCTGCGTCACCGCGCGAGCGCCCGCATCGACGCGGGCCGGCCCGGCAAATCCAGCGTGACGCCCGTCGCCGCGAGCTTGCCATCGGCGATCCGGAACACCTGCAGGTTCTGGTCGTTGAAGTTCGCGACATAGACGTATTGGCTGTCCGGGCTCCACGCGACGCCTTCGGGCAGGCCCCCGACTGGCAAGCGGTTCACCGCGCGCAGCTCTCCCTCCGCTCCCACCGACGCCAGCACGACCTCGCCGTTCCGCGTGTAGCCCCAGTCGCCCTGCTTGTCGCCGGAGCCGAGCAGCAGCGGGATCGCCGCCCATCGCCCGTCCGGCGACAGCGCGAAGCCCTCAGCGCCGCGCCCGACCGTGGTCAGCCCCGCCACGTGCGGGTGCGGCCCGCCGGCCTCGATCACCGTCAGCCCGTCCACGTTGCTGCCGGTCGCGCCGTTGGCGGAAACGAAGGCCCACCGCCCGTCGGGCGTGACATCGACGTTGTAGGGGTTGAACCCGGCCGACATGTCAAGCGACTTGTCATAGGCCACCTTCGTGCCGTCGATCGCCAGCACGCCGACCTTGTTCGCGAGGTTCATCACCGCGAAGGCGCGCCGCCCATCGGGCGTGATGGCGACGGCGGCCACGTCGTTGCCCATCGGCACCTCGCCGACCGCGCGCACGCCCGTCCCGTCGATGGACAGCACCGAGACGCTCTTCCCGGCCCGGTTGGCCACCAAGGCGAGGTCGCCCTTGCGCGAGATGGCAAGCCCGGACGGCTGCTTGCCGACAGTCACCGTGTCGAGCAGCTTGGGCGGTGTTGCGTCGAGGTCGATGGCATGCAGCTTGTCGTCCGGCGCGGGCTTCCAGGCCTCGCCGTCCTGCACCGAGTTCACCGAGTTGGCGACCAGGCCGAGCCGTCCGTCCGGCGTGACCTGCAGGTTGGTCGGCGGGCCGAGCAGGGAATTCGCGAGCTTCAGGCTGGCGCGGATGCGCGGGTGGGCTGGGTCGGCGACATCCATGACCAGGACCGCGTCGTCGCCGGGCTTGACGAATTCCTGCCCGTTCCGGTCATAGACGATCTTCGAGTCGAGGCCGATCAGGATGTCGGCCGTGCCCGCCCGGGCCTGCTGCCCGGACGCGAGGACAGTGACCGCAAGCGCGAGCGGCAGGCAGATCCGCCTCGGTGTCATCTGTTGCTTCCTCCCGTCCGGCCCGCTGCCCGGGCGCGTGCGCCGAGAATGGCAGCAGCCCGCGGCGACGCGCAAGGGCCGCATGTGCGGCTCCGCGGCCCGGCCCCTCTGGACCGGTCGGGGCGGCGCCGCCGGCCGCCCCGCCGTGCCGTCCCCGTGCCGGCTAGGACAGGTCGAACCCCTCGTAGCCCTTCGCCGCGACTTCGTCGCACGTCTTGCGGTAGCCGCCCACGCCTTCCGGCGCCAGGTAGGGCAGGAAGGCGCGCGGCTTGCCGGGGATGTTGGCGCTCATGTACCAGGAGTTGGCCTTGGGCATCAGCGTGGCGCTGACGACCTCGTTGACGTGCGCCACCCATCGGTCCTGCGCCTCGGGCGTGGCCTCGATCACGGTCTTGCCGTTCCGGCGCATGTGGTCCAGGCAACCGGTGATCCACTCCACGTGCTGCTCGATCGACACGGGCATGTTCGACAGTACCGAGGGGCTTTGCGGGCCGGTGATGGTGAACAGGTTGGGAAAGCCGGCCACCGCGACGCCGAGGTAGGTGCGCGGGCCGTCCGCCCACCCCTCGTCCAGCGTGCAGCCGCCGCGGCCCCGGAGGTTCAGGGCCTTGAGCGGGCCGGTCAGGGCGTCGAACCCGGTGGCGAAGACGATGATGTCGAACCCGTACTCCTTTCCGCCCGCCCGGATGCCCGCCTCGGTGATCTCCTCGATGGGGCCGTCCGTGCCGGCGTCCATGAGCAGCACGTTGTCCTTGTTGAAGGTCTCGTAGTAGTTCGTATCGAGCGGCTGGCGCTTGGTGCCGTAGGGATAGCCCTTGGGAACGAGCTTCTCGGCAACGGCCGGGTCCTTCACGGTCTTGCGGATCCTGCGCTTGAGGTAGTCGGCGCACAGGTCGTTCGCCTCCTGGCTGAAGAACATGTCCTGGTAGTTGGCGAGCCAGAAGGCGAAGCCGCCGCTGTCCCACATCCGGTCGAACTCGCGTTCGCGCTCCTCCGGCGTGGCGTCCAGCGCCGACTTCGGGATGAACCAGTGCTCCTGGCCGAAGAACGACTCGCGGATGCGCTTGACCACGCCGTCGTAGTCCGCCTTGCGCGCCGCCGTGAGTTCGGGGTCCACCTTGCCGTTGCGAGCCGGCACGCAGTAGTTGGCGGTGCGCTGGAACACGGTGAGCTGCTTGGCCTGCTGCGAGATCTCGGCGACGGCCTGCACCGCGGTGGCGCCGGTGCCGACGACGGCCACGCGCTTGCCGGTGAAATCGACGCCGCCGCGGGGGAACTGGCTGGTGTGGTACCACTTGCCCTTGAACCGGCCGAGGCCCTCGAACTGCGGCAGGTTCGTGGTCGAGAGCGTGCCCACGGCCGCGACGAGGAAGCGCGCCTTGACCTCCTCGCCCTTGTCGGTGCGCACCGTCCACAGGCGGGCCGCCTCGTCGAACTCCGCGCCGGTCACGCGCGTGTTGAACTGCATGTCGCGCTTGAGGTCGTGGCGATGGGCCACGTGCTCCAGGTAGCGCAGGATTTCCGGCTGCTCGGGGTAGCGTTCGCTCCACTCCCATTCCTGCAATAGCTGCTTGTCCCAGGTGAAGCAGTAGATGTAGGCGTCGGAGTCGCAGCGCGCGCCCGGGTAGCGGTTCCAGTACCAGGTGCCGCCGACGGTCTCGCCCGCCTCGAACACCCGCGCTTTCAAGCCCAGCCCGTCCCGCAGCGACTTCAGCATGTGGATGCCGGAAAAGCCCGCGCCGACGATGGCCGCGTCAAGCCCGGCCGCGTCCGGCGCGTCTGCCCAAGTCCTCTCAAGCGTGTCAGCCATGGATCGGTCCTCCCTTGTTCTTGTCGTGCGCGCTTCTGCCGCGCGCCCTGTGGTTGCTGCCGCAGAAGCATTCCTGGCCTGTGAAGGCCGGGTCATGGCCCGGGCGGCCGCAGGCTGCCACCATAGCGCGGGGCTGGCGCGGCGGCATCACACGAAACAGCTCACCTGTTGGACAACCGCATGTAGCGCGCCGCCGAGGGCGATCCGAAGAACCTGCTTAGGTTCTTTGTTGGGTCGCGTCATTTTACCGGCCCAGCGTGGCACGCTCCGCCGAATGATGCCTAGGAACCCCGGCGCGCGCGGCGCAACACGCTCTCGACCAGGATCAGGGCCAGCCCGGCGAACAGGATCGCCGGCGGCAGGGCTGGGGGAAGCGGCAGCTTTGGCAGCAGCAGCCATGCCGCGAGAAGCCAGGCCAGCACGGCAACGGCGAGGCGGCCGTCGTCCACGAATAGCCCGATGAACTCGGACCAGATCGTCTTCAGCCACGTCATCACGGCCTCCTAGCGGCGAACAAGGGACGAGCGGGCCTGGGCAGGGCGCGCCCGGCAGAATGGCACCGCCACGGCCGCCGCAGCCAGGAAGCCGGCATTCAGCGCCGGGATGGACAGATCCCCGCCCGGCCAGGCAAGGCCCATGCCTTCGCCGATCCAGAACGTGCCAAACGAGCACAGCAGCACGCCCACGACGAACTTGAGCGTGTTCTCCGGGATGGTCGCCACCGGGCGGTGCAGCAAAAGGCCGAGGGCCACCACCAGCGCCAAGGCCGCCACGGCGCCCAGACTGGCGGGGAGCAGCAGGCCGCCGCCGGCCGCGCCCATGGCCACGACGATGAACACCACCTCGATGCCTTCGACCATGGTGATCTTGAACGCCGTGCTGACCGCCACGCGGTCCCAGCCCTGGCCCCAAGCCGTGACGGAACTGCCAAGGCCGCGCAGGGAGGCGGTCTCCTTGGCGAACAGCGCTTCCTCGTCGTGCAGCGGGATCACCCCGGCCGAGCGCAGGATGGCCTTGCGCAGCCAGCGCATGCCGAACAGCAGCAGCAGGGTGCCGACGCCGAGCTGCACCAGGTCGAGCGGGATGCGGGTGAGCGCCGGGCCAAGGGCGGCGACGATGGCCAGCAGCACCAGCAGGGCCAGCCCGGTGCCGCCGAGGGCGCCGCGCCAGCCGCGCACCGCCCCGACCGCAAGCACGACGGTCAGCGCCTCCACGAACTCCACCAGCGAAGCGAGGAAAGCCGCCAGGACGGTCGGCCCTGCATGTGTCCAGTCGAAATCCATGCCTGTTCCTCCGATGGGCCGGCCCGCGCCGGCTGGCCATCCCCACGCATCATCCGAAGCGCAACCGCTGCCCGATGCCGAGGCGGCGCCCCTTCTCCAGCATCGCGTGGCCCAGGGCGATGTCGGACAGCGACAGGCCGCGGTGCCAGAACAAAATCGTCTCCCCGTCGTTCTCCCGCCCGGGCTTCAGCCCGGCGACGATCTCGCCCATCTCGGCATGCAGCGTTTCCCGCGTAAGCTTCCCCGCATCCACGTGCTGCCGCAATGCGCCATACGGGCCTGCGCCCACCTGCCCCCAGTCATCGACCACGAGCTTGTCCATGATGTCGGTCAACGACAGCTCCAGCGCGCTCATCGTGCCATAAGGCATCACCAATGCGCCGGGCTTGATCCACTCCGTCTTCAGCAGCGGCGTCGGCTCAAGCAGGCGGGACGCCTCGACCACGATGTCCGCGCCGACCACCGTGTCCCGCCAGTTCGCGCATTCGCGCACGGGCTTGCCGAGGTCCTGCCGCGGCCGTTCGGCGAATGCGCGCTGGCTTTCCGGGCGGCGCGAGTGGACGCGGATCTCGTCGAAGCCGAACAGGCTGTCCAGCAGCCTGACGTTCCAATACGCCGTGCCCCGCGCGCCGATGTGGCCCAGCACCTTGGAGTCCTTGCGCGCCAGGTACTTGGCTCCGACTGCCGTGACGGCGCCGGTGCGCATGTCGGTGATGCCGCCCGCGTCCAGGATCGCCTGCGGCTTGCCGGTTTTCGGGTCGAACAGGGCCAGGACCGCCATCTCCGACGGCAGCCCGTGCTCGTAGTTGTAAACGAAGTCGCTCACCACCTTCACGCCGGCCCGCTGCACGTCCCCGGCGATGGCGCCGCGCAGCACGTTGAAGTGGCCGTCCACCGCCGGGTCAGGCTTCAGGTGCATGCGCGGCTCGATCACCGCCTGCTTGCGGCCCTGTGCAGCCAGGCTGCTTTCGATGGCGCCGAGGATGTCCTCATTGGTCATCCGCAGCGCCTCGATGTCGGGGCCATTGAGGAAATCAACGTAGATGTGGTGCATTGGACGCTCCCGACCCGGCCCGGTCCCGCGGCGGCCCGCCCGCCTTGCCGGGCACCATGCCTTGCCAGCCTCGCCCTGGCGAGAACCGGCCAGGGCGGCCGCCGCGTTTGCCCGTTGTCCGCATCACCATGGGGTTCCGCGGGAGCGCCGGGCAATCCCTGCTTCCATGGCGCCCTTGTTCACCCCAAGCGGAACCTTGTGAACCAGTCCACGAAGCGTGGGACCCCGAGTGCCAACGGCGTCGCCGGCCGGTAGCCGACGTGCCGCTCGATGGCCGACAGGTCGGCGCAGGTTTCGGCGACATCGACGGCGGGGCGGGGTTCCGACCGGATGACCGCGGGGCGGCCCAGGCTTTGCTCCAGCAGCCGCACCAGCTCGGACACCGGCTCCCCGCGGTTGTTGCCGATGTTGAACAGCCTGGGCGCGTCGCCCGCGGCAGGGACACGGCCGAGGCACGCCAGGGTGCCGGCCACGATGTCGTCGATGAAGGTGAAGTCCCGCTTCAGCGCCCCGTTGTCGTAGAGGGTGATCGGCTCCCCCCGGCTGATCGCCTCGGCGAACTTGAAATAGGCCATGTCGGGGCGGCCCCACGGCCCATACACCGTGAAGAAGCGAAGCCCGGTCTGCGGAAGCCCGTAGAGGTGCCCGTAGGCATGGCTGACCAGCTCGTCGGCCCGCTTGGTCGCCGCATACAGCGACACGGGCGCATCGACCGGGTCGCTTTCGGCGAACGGCAGCTTGGCGTTGCCGCCATAGACGGAGGACGAGCTGGCATAGACCAGGTGCTCAAGCCGGGGAAGCCGCCGCGCCGCCTCCAGCACGGTGACGTGGCCCATGACGTTTGACGAGACGTAGGCGTATGGGTCCACCAGGGAATGGCGGACCCCGGCCTGCGCCGCCAGGTGCACGACCCGGGTGGCCTGCCGCTCCCGGCCGGACAGCGCGAGCATGGCGTCCTTGTCGGCGATGTCGATGCGCTCGAAGCGGAAGCCGCGCTGGGGCGCCAACTGCGCCAGCCGCGCTTCTTTCAGCCGCACGTCGTAGTAGTCCGTCAGGTTGTCGATGCCGACGACCGCTTCCCCCCGGGCCAGCAGCGCGCGGCAGACGTGGAAGCCGATGAACCCCGCCGCCCCGGTCACGATCGTCGCCAAAGGATCTCCCAAAAATCTGAAGCAGGCTGCCTTCGCGGCCCGCGTTGGCCCAAGCCAGGCCTTATACCACCAAACCGCTGCGTTCACGGACCAACCCGCGGCCGGGCGCCTTGAAATGCGCGTCGAGCGCAAGCCGCCCAGCCCGTCCCGAACCGCCTGGCTGGTGATGCGGCAGTACTCGGCCGAACCTTCCCAATTCATGCCGCCCATCAAGCCGATCACGAGTTGCTGCGGCACGGCGCGCTCCTTGACGGGAAGGGTCGCGTTGACGGACGCTGCGGCTCGGCTGTGCGATGGAGATTGGATGGCCGCTTATCCCTTCGTGACGCTCGACGTGTTCACCGGCCAGCGCTTCGGCGGCAACCCGTTGGCGGTTTTCCCGGACGCGGGCGGGCTGGACGCCGGGACCATGCAGGCGCTGGCGCGCGAGTTCAACCTCAGCGAGACCGCCTTCGTGCTGCCGCCCGACAACCCGGCCAACACGGCGCGGGTGCGCATCTTCACGCCGCAAGCCGAGGTGCCGTTCGCCGGGCATCCGAACGTCGGCACCGGCTGGGTCCTGGCCGGCCTGGGCCGGGACCGGGACGGGGCGTTGCGGTTCGAAGAGGAAGCCGGCTTGGTCGAGGTGTCCGTCGAACGCAGGGACGGGCAGTTGGCCGGCTGCCGCGTTGCCGCGCCGCAAGCCCTGAGCCTGGCCGAAGCGCCCGCAACGGGCGACCTTGCCGCCTGCGCCGGGCTGGCGGCTGCGGACATCTCCGCCGCGGCGGCCGCCCCCGGGGCCCCGGCGGGGGGGTGCGCGGCCGTGCCGCCGCAGGCATTGGCACGCGCCGTGCCCGATGCCGCCGCATTCCGTGCCGCGGCTGCGCGCTGGCCCGGCTACGCGGGACATTTCCTTCTATACCTCTACGCCCGCGACGGCGCCGCCGTGCGCGCCCGGTCGTTCGCGCCGCTGGATGGGATGAACGAAGAC
>CAXUIQ010000040.1:0-14372 GCA_964250815.1 uncultured Acetobacteraceae bacterium | reverse complement strand
GTTGGGCGCATCGCTCGCCGGCATGATGCGGGCGGACCGGGCCGGCCTGGCGCTCACGCCATCCCGCCGCACGTCGGAGGACGCCCGGGCCGCGCTGCGACGGGCGGTGGAGCCGGAGGGCGGCTGGGTTTGGGACATGGCGGGCGACAACCCATATTTCGGCCTCCTGGCGCTGGCGGACGCGATCGTGGTGACGGAAGACAGCGTATCCATGGTGTCGGAGGCGGCGGCGACGCGGGCGCCGGTGCTGCTGGCCCCCCTGCCCGGACGGTCGCGGCGCATCCGGCAGTTCACGCGATACTTGCAGGAGGACGGCCGGTTGCGCCCCTTCGCCGGGCGGCTCGACCTTTGGCCGGTGACGCCGGTTGACGACACGCAGGCGGCGGCGGACGAGATGCGGCGGCGGCTGGGTTTTTAGGAGCGTGACCATGCTGGACATCCAGACCTTCGACGCGCGGGCCGGCGGCAACGTGCTCTACAAGGCCTTTGCCCATCCGCTGGCGGCGGAGGCCGTGCAACGCCTCGCGGCCCGGCTGCGCGACGCCGGGCGGCTCGCGGTGTATGATCCGGATGGCGTGGCGGGCGCGCTGTTCGCGCTGCACCCGGCGATGCCGGAAGCGGCGGAAAGCTACGTGCATGACGTGCAGCAGATCGGCCAAACGCGCGCCGGCCAGCCGGCCCGGCCGCTGACCGACCTGCCCCGGTCCGACTGCGCCACCCTGCTGGTCGCGGTGTTCGACGCCGGGCGGGCGGTGGCGCGCATCCGGCACATGCTGCCCGCCGGCATGGCGATGGCCACGCTGGACGAGGCACGGCTGCCGGCCAAGATGCTGAGCAACCCGCGGCGCTACCTCGACCGGCTGAATTTCGCGACCAACTACGCCTTCTTCCGCGACCAAGGCCGCCTGCACACGCGGCTGGTCACGGCGAACTACTGGGCGGGCTACGGCGCCGGGCCGGTGCGGCTGTGGCTGCGGCTGTTCGACGGCGCGGGCACCGTGCTGGCCGACTGGGAGCAGCCCGTCCCACCCGGCGGCACCGGCATCGCCATCGACAGCGCCGAGGTCCGCGCCCGCTTCGGCCTGCCGGCGTTTGCCGGGCAGCTTTTCGTCCACGCCATCGGCGCGGCCGGGCACGACGTGGTGAAATACGCGCTCGACACCTACGGCGAGAATGGGGAGGCCAGCCTGTCCGTCACCCATGACGCCAACGCGTGGCCCGCCGACCGCTACGCCGGGATGCCCGCGCCGCGCGACGACGAGCGCGTGGTGCTGTGGCTGCAGAACAGCCACGCCGCCCCGATCCCGCCCGGCGCCGTCACCCTCGACCGCATGGGGGCGGAAGCGCCGGCGGCCCTGGCGCAGGAGGTCGGTCCCTATGCCAGCCTGGCGCTCGACGTGGCCGACCTGCTGCCGGGGCTGCGCTGGCCGGCGCAGATCGAGGTGCGGGCCGGGCGTCACGTCGTCCGCCCGCGCTACGAGGTGACGCGCGCCGGGCGCACCCGCATCGCCCACCTGAACGTCGAGCGCGCCGGGCTGCCGCCCGACCCCGGCATCCCGTCCCTGCACAACCTGCTGGGCCGCGGCTACCTGCTGCCTGTCCCCATCCTGCCCCGCGGCCGGTTCCGCAGCATCGTATTGCCGACCCCCATGGCGGAGCAGCAGCGCAACCTGCCCATCCGCATCGACGTGTTCGACACCGCGGGCCGCCAGGCCGGCGAGCGGTTCCTCGGCTGCCTGCCGCGCAACCACGACCTGGCGCTCGACCTGGCCGAGTTCAACGTGGAGGAGGGCCACGCGGACCTTGTTTACGATTTCCGCGACGGGGGCGAGGCGGATGGCTGGCTGCACGCCCTGATCCGCTACGAGGACCGCGAAAGCGGCCACGCGGCGGAAAGCAGCTTCGGCGCGCACATCTACAACACGGCGATGACCTACCGCGACGAGCCGCAAAGCTATTCCGGGCCGCCGCCGGGCCTGTCCACGCGGCTGTTCCTGAAGTTGGGCAACGGCGCCCGGCACAGCTACGCCGCGCTGATCTACCCGGCCTCGGCGGCCTGGCACCCGTGGTCCACCACCGCGCTGCTCTTGCACGACGGCGACGGCCAGATGATCGCGGAGGAGCCGCTGCGCATCGCCTGCTCAGGCTCGGCCATGGTGTGGCCGCATCGCGTGTTCGGCGACGCGCTGCTGGAGCGCGCGGGGCCGCGCGGCTACGTGCTGATCCGGGACGCGACGTGCCGCCTCTTTGGATATCATGGCTTGATGGATGACGCCGGCGGGTTCAGCCTGGACCATATGTTCGGCTTCTGAGGGGGGACCGCCATCACGCGCGACAAATTCGACTTGCCGAAGGTCGCGGCCAACCACGAGGCGCTGTCGCCCTTGAGCTTCATCAAGCGCACCGCGGACGTGTTCCCGGACCGCCTCGCGGTCGTGCATGGGCCGCACAGCGCGACTTGGGCGGAGACCTACGCCCGCTGCCGGCGCATGGCCTCGGCGCTCGCGGCGCGGCGCGTCGGGCGCGGCGACACGGTGGCGGTGGTGGCGCCCAACACCCCGGCGATGGTGGAGGCGCATTTCGGCGTGCCCATGGCCGGCGCGGCGCTGTGCGCGATCAACGTGCGGCTGGACGCGGAGACGGTCGCCTTCATCCTGGGCCATGGCGAAGCCCGCGTCGTGTTCGTGGACCGCGAGTTCGCGCCGATGCTGGCCCGGGCGCTCGCCCTGATGCCGGCGGAGGCGCGGCCTTTTGTCGTGGACATCGACGACCCGCTTGCGCCGCCGGGCGAGCACGTGGGCGACACCGACTACGAGGCGTTCCTGGCCGGCGGCGACCCGGCCTATGCCTGGTCCATGCCTCCTGACGAGTGGGACGCCATCGCGCTCAACTACACGTCGGGCACCACGGGCAACCCGAAGGGCGTCGTGTACCACCACCGCGGCGCCTACCTGAACGCGGTCGGCAACGCCGTGACCTGGGGCATGGCGCAGCACCCGGTCTATCTCTGGACGCTGCCGATGTTCCACTGCAACGGCTGGTGCTTCCCGTGGACCGTGGCGGCGATGGCCGGGACCAACGTGTGCCTGCGCCGGGTCGAGGGAGGCGCGGTCCTGGACGCGATGGACCGCAGCGGCGTCACCCACCTGTGCGGCGCGCCCATCGTCATGGGCCTGATCCTGAACCACCCGGGCGTCGAGCCGCGCGATGTCAGCGACCGGGACCCCGTCCGCATGATGACCGCCGGCGCCGCCCCGCCCGCCGCGGTGCTGGAGGGCATGGAACGGCTCGGCTTCGCCGTCACCCACGTTTACGGCCTGACCGAGACCTACGGCCCCGTCACCGTCTGCGCCTGGCACGACGAGTGGGACGCCGAGGCACCCGCCGAGCGCGCCCGGCTCAAGGCCCGCCAGGGCGTGACCTACCCGGTGCAGGAGGGCCTCATGGTCGCCGACCCCGCGACGATGCAGCCCGTGCCGCGCGACGGCGCCACGATGGGCGAGGTGTTCATGCGCGGCAACATCGTCATGAAGGGCTACCTCAAGAACCCCGCCGCTACCGAGGAGGCCTTCGCCGGCGGCTGGTTCCACACCGGGGACCTCGCAGTGAGCTACCCCGACGGCTACATCGAGATCCGCGACCGCTCCAAGGACATCATCATCAGCGGTGGCGAGAACATCTCGACCATCGAGGTCGAGGGCGTACTTTATCGCCACCCCGCCGTGCTGGAAGCCGCCGTGGTCGCCCGGCCCGACCCCACCTGGGGGGAGACGCCCTGCGCTTTCGTGACGCTCAGGCCCGGCATGGATGCGTCGGAGGCGGAGATCATCGCCTTCTGCCGGGCCAACCTGGCGCACTTCAAGGCGCCGCGCACGGTGGTATTCGGCCCGCTGCCCAAGACCAGCACCGGCAAGATGCAGAAGTTCATCCTGCGCAAACAAGCCCGCAGCCTTGGAGAATAACCCATGCCGCAGCCCAGCCACGTGACGGCCCTTGAGGACGCCGATGAGTCGACCCTGCCGGAAGACCTCCAGCCGTATTTCCAGAAATGCCGGGACAAGCTGGGGTTCGTACCCAACGTGCTGCGCGCTTGGCTCCTGCGGCCGGAGAAGCTGCGCAACTTCGTCCGCCTCTATGACGAGCTGATGCTGGCGCCCTCCGGCCTGACGAAGTTGGAGCGCGAGATGATTGCCGTCGCAGTGTCTGCCTGGAACCGCTGCTACTACTGCCTCGTCGCGCACGGGGCGGCGGTGCGCAAGCTGTCGGAGGACCCGCAACTGGGGGAAATGCTTGCCTTCAACTACCGCGTGGCCGAGCTGCCGGCCCGGCAGCGCACGATGCTGGACTTCGCGGTGCAGCTCACCGCCGCCCCGCACCTGATCGGCCAGCCCGACCGGGACGCGCTGAGCGCGCAGGGATTTTCCGACGCGGACATCTTCGACATCGCCGAGGTGGCTGGGTTCTTCAACTATACCAACCGGGTGGCGCACGCCGTCGATATGATGCCGAACGCCGAGTATCACATGATGTGCAGATAAATAATATTGAACAGCGTAGGGGCAAGACGATCTTGTAGGTTGTATAGGACTTCAGCTATACTGCCCACCTACAGCTTAGCGGTTTGTGACTGCAATATTGGGATATCGAAAGTGGCTAAAAAGAGGATTTAAAAGATTGGGTGATCGATGCCCTAGTTAGCAATGGGGGTCGGGGAACACTGCCTCAGGTTGCCGAGCACATTTGGAAGAACAATGAGCAAGAGCTTAAAGCATCATCTAATCTTCTCTGTACGTGGCAGTACGACATGCGATGGGCCGCAACTGAGTTGCGCCGCGTCGGCGTGATCTCCGCCGCTGAGCGATCACCCAAAGGGGTTTGGGAACTTATACCCTCAAGGCCTGGCTAGCTAAAAATCGGGGGCTAGAAAATGCTGCTGAACAGCCCCTGCCGCTTGCGTTGGATGATCGGCGTGTCGCCCACTTCCGGCGACTGGCCCAGCGCCGCGTTTTGCCGCAGCCGGGCGCTCTCCCGCTCCGCATCGACCTGCGTGCCGGGCGGCGGCGGGCTGCGCCAGAACAGCAGGCGGTCGGTCAAGGGCCGGCTCGGGGTGTCCAGCGCCGCCTCGTTGTCCACGCGGTCACGGATGTCCGGCGGCGCAGGGCGGCCGGCGGCGGCAACCAGCGCCTGCTGGCCCGCCGACACGGGAGCGTCCGGGCGGCCCATCACGGTGTCGGGGGCCAGCGCCGCCTCCGCCTGCTCGCGCTGCGTCATCTCCTGCGGGCGGGTGGCGCCGGGCTGCGGCGGGCGCAGGGTCAGGTCGGGCGGCATCGACAGCGGGGCGCGGGTCGTGACCCGGAACTCGTCCGGCGCGTCGCGGGTCAGGCCGAATGTGCGGGTCAACTCGTCCCCGCTGCACGCGGCAAGGCTCACGCCGGCGGACATCAAAAGAGCAACTTGAAACGCCTTCATACCCCGCGTTCTACTGCCGAAGGCCTGGCGCCTGCAAGCGGGTCCGCGGCCGCAGACCGTCCAGCACCAGCATCCCCACCCCGCACACGATGGCGGCATCCGCTACGTTGAACACGTACCACGACCAGCCGAAGGCATGGGCATGGAGGAAATCGACCACGGCGCCGAAGCGCAGCCGGTCCAGGACGTTGCCGACCGCACCGCCGCCGATGGCGCCCAGGCTGGCCGCGACCAGCACGGTCTCAGCCCGGCGCAGCCAAACCGCCAAGGCGGCCACCACCGCCAAAGCCACGCCCGCCAGCAGCCAAGGCCCCCAAACGCCGTTCTGGTGGAACAGGCCGAAGGTAACGCCCTGGTTCCAGACCATGGTGAGGTTGAGCACCGGCAACACGAACACCTGGCCGCGCTCCGGCAGGCGCAGCACGTCCAGCACCCACCACTTGCTCGCCTGATCCGCGACCAGAACCAGCAGCGCCGCAAGCAGGCCCCAACGGGCGCGGCCGGTCATCCGCCGGCGGCTCCGTCGCAACGGAGCGATCCCACCGCGCCGGCGCAGCGCACGCAGAGCGCCGGGTGCCCTGGCTGCTGGCCCACCTCCGGCAGCACGCGCCAGCAGCGCACGCACTTCTCGCCCGGGGCGCGATGCACCGCCAACGCCCCGCCGAACCCGGCGCCGGACACGATGGCGACCTCGGCCCATTCCTCCGCGTCCAGCAGCTTCGCGTCGGCGGCGGGCAGGGTGACGGCGGCCTGCAAGGACGCGCCGATCAGCTTCCCCAGCCGCGCCGCCTCCAGCGCCGTCGTCACGGCCCCGCGCGCCTCGCGGATCTTGGCCCAGCGCTCACCCAGTGCTGCGTCGTGCCAACCGGCCGGGATGGGCGGGAACTGCTGCAAGTGGATGCTGCCGTCCTCCGACGGGAAGCGGGCCAGCCAGGCTTCCTCCGCCGTGAAGCACAGCACGGGGGCGAGCCAGGCGGTGAGGCAGCGGTGCAGGTGGTCCAGCACGATCCGCGCCGCCCGGCGCCGCGGGCTGTCGAAGGCGTCGCAGTACAGCGCGTCCTTGCGCACGTCGAAGTAGAACGCGGACAGGTCGGAGGAGCAGAACGCATGGATTTCCGGATACACCCCGGTCCAGTCATGCGATGCGAGCGCGCCCCGCACGCGCCAGTCCAACTCCGCCAGGCGGTGCAGCACCCAGCGCTCCAGCTCCGGCATCGCCGCCTCCGGCACGCGCTCCTCTTCGGTGAAGCCGTCCAGGCTGCCCAGCAGCCAGCGGAGCGTGTTGCGCAGGCGGCGGTACAGCTCGGCCTGCTGCTTCAGGATCTCCGGCCCGATGCGCAGGTCCTCCGACACGTCGGAGTTGACGACCCAGAGCCGCAGGATGTCCGCGCCCAGCTTGTCGGTCACTTCCTGCGGCGCGGTCACGTTGCCGAGCGACTTGCTCATCTTGCGCCCGTTCTCGTCCAGCACGAAGCCGTGGGTCAGCACCGCTTTGAACGGTGCCCGCCCACGGGTGCCGACGGCTTCCAACAGGCTCGTCTGGAACCAGCCGCGATGCTGGTCGCTGCCCTCCAGATAAAGGTCCGCCGGCCAAGGCCCGCCGCGGGCCTCAAGCGCGAAGGCGTGGGTGCTGCCGCTCTCGAACCATACGT
Organism: uncultured Acetobacteraceae bacterium; assembly: GCA_964250815.1. GTDB lineage: Bacteria > Pseudomonadota > Alphaproteobacteria > Acetobacterales > Acetobacteraceae > CAHJXG01. The sequence goes on along the minus strand of CAXUIQ010000040.1, from coordinate 7,251 downwards.
CCACGATGTCCAGGACCTGCTCGTAGTCACCGGGGTCACGGCCCGCTCCCAGGAAGCGGCCCGGCGGCGAGCTGTACCAGGCGTCGGCCCCCTCCGCCCCGAAAGCGGCCGTGATGCGGGCGACCACGGCCGGGTCGCGCAGCGGCTCGCCGGTGCGGCGCTCCACGAACACTGGGATCGGCACGCCCCAGGCGCGCTGGCGGCTGATGCACCAATCCGGGCGCCCGGCGACCATGCTGGCGAGCCGGGTGCGCCCGGCTTCCGGCACGAAGTTGATGCGGGCGATCTCCTCCAGCGCCTTGGCGCGGATCGCCTCGGGGCCGTCCATGCGGATGAACCATTGCGGCGTGGCGCGGTAGATCACCGGCGCCTTGCTGCGCCAGGAGTGCGGGTAGGAATGCAGCAGCGTGCCGCGGGCCAAGAGGCCGCCCGCCGCCTCGACCGCGGCAGACACCGGCGCCGCCGCCTTGAACACGTGCAGCCCGGCGAACAACGGCACCCAAGCGGCATAAGTCCCGTCCGGCCCCACCGCCTCCGGCACTTCTAGGCCGTAGGCGCGGCCGAGCAGGAAGTCCTCCTCGCCGTGCGCGGGTGCGGTGTGGACGAAGCCGGTGCCCTGCTCCGTCGTGACGTACTCCGCCGGGAGCAGCGGCGCGCCGTGGTCGTAGCCCTGGCCGCGCAGCGGGTGCGCGCAGGCCAGCCCGGCCAGCTCCGCACCTTTATAGATATGCTCCACGTGATGCGTCGCGATCCCCGCCGCGGCGCAGACCTGCGGCAGCAGGGCGAGCGCAACCAGCAGCCGCTCGCCGGGGCGGGCCAGCGAGCCGTCCGCCACGCCGTCCACATGGACCAGCGCGTAATCGATTTCCGGGCCATAGGCCACGGCGCGGTTGCCCGGCAGGGTCCAGACGGTGGTGGTCCAGATCGCCACGGCGGCGCCGGCCAGCGGACCCGTGCCGCCCAGGATCGGGAAGCGGACGAACACCGTGTCGCTGGTGCGGTCGTGGTATTCGATCTCCGCCTCGGCGAGCGCGGTCTTCTCGACCGGGCTCCACATCACCGGGCGCAGGCCGCGGTACAATGCGCCGTTCAGCAGGAACTTGCAGATTTCCCCGGCAATCGCCGCCTCCGACGAGAAATCCATCGTGGCGTAGCGCCCGGCCCAATCGCCGACCACGCCCAGCCGCTGGAACTCGCCGGCCTGCACCGCCAGCCAATGCGCGGAGTAGCGCCGGCACTCGTCGCGGAAGTCGAGCACCGGCACGGCATCCTTGTCGCGCCCGGACTTGCGGTATTCCTCCTCAACCTTCCACTCGATGGGCAGGCCGTGGGTGTCCCAGCCGGGGATGTAGTCCACGTCCTCCCCGGCCATCCGGTGCGCGCGCATCACCACGTCCTTGAGGATGCGGTTCAGCGCGTGGCCGATGTGCAGGTGGCCGTTGGAGTAGATGGGTCCGTCGTGCAGCACGAAGGCCCGGCGGCCCGCCATCGCCACCTTCGTGCGGCCCCACAGGCCGATGCGGTTCCAGCGCGCCAAAAGCTCCGGCTCCCGCCTCGGCAGGTCGCCGCGCATGGGGAACGGGGTCGCGGGCAGGAACACGGTGGAGCGGTAGTCGGGCGGGCTGTTCGTATCGGGCATCGGGTTTGGTCCAGGTTGCGGCAGGTTCGCGTCGATCGTGTCCCGGCGCTCAGGCCAGTCCGGGCATAGGCATGCGCGGGCGCGGACCGCCGAAGGGTTATGCGGAGCGTGGCCCCGCCGGGTCAAGCGCCCCAAGTAGCACGCGGGCCTGGTCCGCGTCCGTAACAATTTGCGCGCGTAGGTCTTCGAAGGACGCGAACTTGCGCTCGGCGCGCAGGAAACTGTGCAGCGCCACCGCGATCTCCTGGCCGTAGAGGTCGCCGTCGAAGTCGAAGAGATGCACCTCCACCCGGCTTTCCGTGCCCTCGTTCACCGTGGGTCGGCGCCCGATGTTGGCGACGCCCGGCACGGCCGCGCCGTCCGGCAAGCGCGCCTCCACGGCATACACGCCGCGCGCCGGCTCCAAGTGGCGGCCCAGCGGCACGTTGGCGGTCGGGAAGCCGATGGTGCGCCCGCGCTTCTCCCCATGGCTCACGACGCCGCGCACCGCCCAGGGCCGGCCCAGTTCCGCCGCCGCGCGCTCGGGGTAGCCGTCCTGCAGCAGGCGGCGGATGCGCGTCGAGCTGATCGGCCCCTGCGCGCCGGCCAGCGGCGCCACAACGGTCAGCCCGATGCCCTGCGCCGCCGCCCGCGGCGCCAGGACGGGGCCGGCGCCGCCGCGCCGGTGGCCGAACGCGAAGTCCGGGCCGCAGGCCAGGTGCGCAGCGCCCAGGCCTCGGTGCAGCACCTCGTCCACGAACGCCTCGGCGGTCAACAACGAGAACTCGCGGTCGAACGGCATCTCATAGACGATCTGCACGCCCAGCGGCGCCAGCGCCGCCGCGCGTTCGGCCGAGAGGGTGAGGCGGAACGCCGGATCGTCGGGGCGGAACAGCTCGCGCGGGTGCGGCTCGAAGGTCAGCACGGCAAGCGGCTTGCCGGGCCGCGCGGCGTGGGCGGCGCGCAGCACGTGGGCGTGGCCCAGGTGCATGCCGTCGAAGTTGCCCAGCGCGACCGCCGCGCCGCGCAGCGCTTCCGGCAAGCCGCGCCAGTTTCGGACGATCTGCAAGGGAGCGGGCTGCATCAGGCGCGGCTGCGGGGCGTCGCCGCGGCCGTCTGGCCATTGCCGGTCGTCTGGCCGATGTGCACGTGCTCGAACGCGATGCCGTCCATTCCGGGTCCCCTTTCGCGAAATGGACAAGGCATGGGCGCGGTGCGAAGGTCAAGGCACCTTGCCGTTGCCCGGACGCCCACCGCTTTCTTGGAGACGCTGTGAGATGGATCGCCATCACGACGCGGCCCGCCTGCTGCTGAGCGCCCGGCGCGACCCCACGCAGAAGCTGCACAGCCTGCCGGAAGCGATGCGCCCACGGACGGAGGACCAAGCCTACCTGGTCCAGCGCGCCGTCATGGCGGAGCTAGGCGGGGCGGAGTTGGGCGGGATCGGCGGCTGGAAGGTCGGCTCGCCCAACCCCACGGGGCCGTTCACCTGCGCGCCGCTGCCGGTTGCAGGCATCCAGGCCAGCCCCGGCCATGTCTCCACCGAGCACTGCACTGACCAGGGGATCGAGGCGGAGATCGCGGTGCGGCTGGCCCATGACCTGCCGCCGCGCGGTGCCGCCTACGGCGCGGAGGACATGGTGGCCGCCATCGCCACCGCCCACCCGGCGATCGAAGTGCTGCAAAGCCGCTACGTCGATCCCGACCGGGTGGACCCGCTCTCGGCCTTAGCCGACAGCCTGGCGCATTTCGGCCTGGTCGTCGGCCCCGCCGTCGCCGGGTGGCAGTCCATCGACTGGGCGGTCGAGCAGGTCGCGCTGGAGGTCAACGGCCAGGAGATGAAGCGGCGCACCGGCAACCCGGGCGGCGACATGCTGCGGATGCTGACCTGGCTCGCGAACCACGGCGCGCGTTGGGCAGGCGGGCTGCGGGCCGGGCAATACGTGACCACGGGATCGTGGACGGGCAAGGACTTCGTGGCGCCCGGCGCCGAGGTGCGGATCACGTTCGACCACGCAGGCAGCGCCGCGCTGAGGTTTTCCGCATGACGGGGGCCTTGGTTGTCGGCGCCGGGCCGGGATTGTCGGCGAGCTTCGCCCGCGGCCTGGCGCGGCAGGGCCACAAGTTGACGCTTGCGGCGCGGCGCACGGACAAGCTTGCGGCGCTGGCCGCCGAGACCGGTGCCAGCCTGCATGCCTGCGACGCGGCCGATCCTGGGAGCGTCGCCGCCCTGTTCGCGGCGGTGGGCACACCCGAGATCGTGCTTTACAACCCAAGCTACCGCGTCCGCGGCCCGCTGGTGGACCTCGACCCGGCTGAGGTGGCGCGTAGCCTCGCCGTCACCGCGTTCGGCGCGTTCCTGGTGGCGCAGCAGGCGGCGCGGGGCATGCTGGCGGCCGGGCGCGGCACGATCCTGCTGACCGGGGCGTCGGCCGGGGTGAAGGGCTTTGCGCAGTCCGCGCCGTTTGCCATGGGCAAGTTCGCGCTGCGCGGCCTGGCGCAGAGCATGGCGCGGGAACTGCACCCCCAGGGCGTGCATGTCGTGCATGTCGTGGTGGATGGCGGCATCCGCTCCGCCGCCCGCGCGTCGTCGCCGGACCGGCCCGACAGCCTGCTGGACCCGGATGCCATCGCGCAGACCATGCTGGACGTGCTGGCGCAGCCACGCTCCTGCTGGACGGACGAGATCGCGGTGCGGCCTTGGACGGAGCGATTTTGACCTGACGGGCTACTCGGGCGCCAGGAAGTAAACCCGCCGCAGGCGGAGAAGCCCTTTGTCTTCTTCTGGTACCTGGTCGTAGTACGTGAGCCATTGTTTCAAAAATCTGTCTAGGTCCATAAGCTCGATATGCACTCCGCCCGTCCGCGCTTCCCGTACCGCCTCGCTGGTGAAGCTGCCTGACGAAACGAACAAACCGATTTCACGGTCGCCTCTGATGATTCCTCGCAGCGCTGCAATCTCCTCGCGGGTTGCTTTCTGGCTCTGCCGATGTTTCACTTGAACACGTATGTGCGGTGTCTTGGCCCCAAGAGGATCGGGGTAGGCAAGGATGTCAGTGCCCCCGTCCGGCCCCAATGGCGCAACAAACGGTGTCGTATAGGACATGGCGCGAAGTAATGCTGCAACCAGCTTCTGGAATTCATATGGGTCAAGTGCTTTGACATGTTGCTCGATTTCGCTTCGAGCATCGCCTTCCGCGCGCTCGAAGACAAAAGAGCGTCCGGCAATCGAAACGACCTCCTCCGCGTCCGCGGCAGCATCAATGGGGCCAGATGGCACGTTCATGCCTGCGTTGGCCTTCCACTTGCGATAAGCCTGGGAAGCTTTGTCAAGCAACTCATGCGCTGGAAGCTGCCGGACCGCTTCACCATCCGACGTGAGGTGCCATTGGCCATCCTGCTTGCGTAGGAACCCGGCCTTGGTGCAGTCAATGGAATAGAAATGCAGTGTGGACTCCCAACGTACATAGCCAGTCTTCTCGTAGATCTTTCGGTCATGCGGCGTCAGTGTGACGCGCTTTTCAACTCCCAGCTTTACCTCTTTAAGTGGTAGGCTTCCGCCGGCCTCATGCAGAGCGTCAAAAGCCGCTTTCAAGAACACGGCGGCGCGGTCTCTCGAAGTCACCTTCTTCTCTGTCGTCATCGGGTTTCGATCTTTCTCGCGTTTCCGAACCAGCCGCTTTGGTTGTCCAGTGACAAAGGATGCGTCATTCCTCGGTCAAGCGAGATTGTTTTGCAACATCATTGATGTCCCGTCGTATTGCCGTGCCGGTTCATGGCTGGATGACGCGACTGCTCTCGTGCCAGTCGGATGAGAGCCGCAGCACGGCCTTGAGCGAAGCGATTTTCGAACGGGACCGCGTTTCAGGTCCTATTATCGGCCGTGAGCTGCGTCGGCTATCCGGGCACGCAGTTCGGCCGCGACGTCCGCAACCGTCCGGCCTGCCGTGTCCAGCACCAATCGCGGGTCGTTCCAAGGTTCGTAGTCACGCTGCTGCACGTCTTCCCAAGTCGGAAGCCGCAACCCCGCAACGTCGGTCTCGCGCGTTGCCACCCGGCGACGATGCTCAACAGGATCGGAGCATACAACTTCGATTTCGATGCAAGGAACGGAAGCGTTGGCGGCTGCCCGCCTCCAGGCTTCCCGCGTGATGGCGAGCGGATTGACCGCATCCGCGACGACGCTTTGGCCCAAGACCAGGTTGGCTTCGGCCAACGCATAGGCCACCAGATAGCCGGCTGGCCCGACCTCGCCCGCCAGCATCCCGGAGGCCCTGATCGCTTGCTCGATGGCGTCGATGCGAAGGTATGTCGCACGCTGCTCCTTCGCGATCAGGCGTGCCAGCGTCGTCTTGCCCGTTCCCGGCAACCCGCCGAACACGATCAGCACTTCAGTACTCCTCCCCCGCCTGCTATTCCGGCAGAGTGCTCCCGACCAGCGGCTCCGGCAAAGCCAGCGCATCGCGCCGCGCCTCCCCCGCCAGCGTGCGCAATTCGCCCACCATCGCACGCGCCATCCCCCGCCACGCCCGTTGCGGATCGTCTGCCCCGGCGCATGACGCCACCTCGCCGGCCAGCAGCCGCGTCAAGCCCAAGGCGAGGCTGGCGGGTGTCGGGTCGCACAGGACCGCCATCGGCTCGTCCCGCAACTGCTCCTCCAGCCCGCCCACCCGTGTCGCCACCAGCCAGCGCCGGGCGGCCACGGCGGCGGCGGCCACCCCCCATTGGCTGGCCGCGCCGGTCGACAGCACCAGGGCATCGGCCCAGGCCAGCAGCGCGCCGACCTCGTCCTCCGGCACCCAGCGGTTCTCGACGGACACGCCTGGCATCGCGCGCAGCGTGTCCAGCACCGCGGTTTCCGGGCCGCTGCCGACCACGCGGATCTCGAAATCCCTTCGCTCGCCCAGCAGCGCCAGGCTGCCCGCCAGCAAATCCAGGCCCTTGTACGGCAGCAGCCGCCCAAAGGAGAGCAGGCGCAGCCGCCCGCCATGCGCCCGGGGCAGCGGCGGGCGCTCACCGAACGCGAAGGGTGGCAGGGAGGCCGTCATCAGCAGCCGCCCCGCGGCGGCCCCTTGCTGCCGCAGCCGGTCGCCCACATGCGTGCTGAGGGCGAACAGCCGGTCCGCCCGCGCCAGCAGCCGCCGTTGCAGCCGCATCTGCAACGGGAAGGCATCGCCGGGGTGCAGGTCCGCGTCGTGCACCACCACGGCGAACGGCACCCCCGCCCGGTGCAGCGCCGCCGCCATCAGCAGGTCGAGCGGCGCCGGCATCGCGCACAACGCCACATCGACACGGTTGTCCCGCAGCCAGTCCGCAAGGCGCGGCACCAGCACCGGCGCACGCAAGGCGCGGGCAACGAAGCCGACGAGGCCGTCATAGGTCGGGAATGCCAGGTCGCATTGCGGAGGTGCTGCGGTGCCCAGGATCTCGGCCCCGGCCGACAAGGACAGCAGCGGCTCGGTCTGCGGCACGCCGGCGAAGTTGCGCACCAGCTCCGCCGCGAAGCGCGGCCCGGCGCCGCGCCGTCCCCACTGCCAGATCAACACCCTCATCGAGGCAGGCCAGGGGTTGGCAGGCTCAGCCCGCGGACCGCGGCGCCGAGCGGCCCCGGCCCGAGGCGCGCCCGACCGCCC
>CAXUIQ010000039.1:11161-14425 GCA_964250815.1 uncultured Acetobacteraceae bacterium | reverse complement strand
GGGGGGCGGGGGGGGGGGGGCACGCCCACCCTCATCGACATCTCCAATGAACCCAAGGGCGGCACATGCTGGACATACCGCGCCTGCTCCTCCGCCCCCCTCGTACCAGGGATGCCGAGGCGCTCTTCAGCTTCCTTGGCGATGCTGAAGCCATGCGTTTCACCCACCACGATGCTTCGCTCCGGGAGTGCCGCCGTAGGCTCGCGGCGTTCGAGTGGACGCGCCGCCGACGGGGATATGCGCCTTGGGCCGTCGTCAGGAAGGACGGCCAGCACCTGGTGGGCTGGGGCGGGCTGTACGCGGACCCGTTCGAACCGGGCTGGGGGGTGGAGCTGGGATGCTCCTTCCACCCCACTTCCTGGGGCCAAGGCTACGGAACGGAACTGGCGCGCGCGTGCGGGGGCTGGGCTGACGAGGTGCTGAGACTGCCCGAGGTGCGGGCCTTCGCGCACCCGGAGAACACCGCTGCCCACCGCGTGCTGACCAAGGCGACCTTCATGGCGGTCCGGTTCATTCCGAAGATGAACCGCGTGCTTTTCACAAGGGCGCCTGCCCGTAACCGCTGATCCCGACCCAAGGGGACGGCCGACCCGCACGCTGCACCCGCGGGGCGGTCAGCGGCGGCCGTGCGCGCACGTCCACGGGCGCGATGGAGGATCAGCCTGGCGTTGCCGGGTTTTGGCCGGCCCGGTCCGCCGCAGCGCGGAACCGGGCATATTCACGCACCCGCCTGCGGTTCTTGCGCCAAGCCGAGGTGCCCTCGTAGCGTGCGAACGGGGCAACCTTCTGGCGGGGAGCGCCGAAGCGGCGCGCGGCTTTGGCCGGGGCGGGAGTGGAGGTGTCGCTCATGGCACATGGTCCGTGTTGTTTCGGGGCTTCTCTGACCACCGCGCGGGTTCGGGCGCAAGAGGGCTGCCGCCAGGAGAAGAAACGTCCGCTCCGGATGCTCACCCGTCCAAGGCGGGCGCTCCGGCTCCCGGCCAGCACGAGCCAGGCCGGACGGCCTGCGCGCCGGGCCTCGCCACCCCTCAAGCGGGGCCGAGCACGGCCGGCGCGGAAACCCGGTCCATGCCCGTCGCGGTGATCGGCTCCTGGACCACGAACAGGTACGACGCCGCCGAAGCAATCCCGATGGCCGCCCCCACCACCAGGGCCAGCACGAACGACCCGGTCGATTGCACGATCAGCCCGGTCACGGTGGGCGCCAGCGCCCCGCCCAGGTAGCCGCCGAAGTTCTGCATCGCGCCGATCGACGCCGTGCAGTTGGTCGGCGCGGCCACGGAACTCAGCGCCCAGGCGCAAGTGCTGGTGACATAGACCAGGAACAAGGAGGCGGAGATGAACGCCACCGCAAGCGTGTTGCTGGTGACGTAGGCCGCCGCCAGCGTGCAGGCGGAGGTGCCGAGCAACGCCACCGCCGCCGGGTACTTGCGGCTGCCCACCGGCGACACCCCGCGGCGCACCAGCACGTCGGCCAGGTACCCACCCAGCACGCCGCCGACCACGCCGCAGGCGAACGGGACCGCGGCGGCGATGCCGGTCGCTTTCACGCTCATGTGCCGCTCGATCTCCAGGTAGCCCGGCAGCCACGCCGCGTAGATCCATGTCAGGTAGATGCAGCCGAAATAGCCAAGGATCATCCCCCAGGTCGTCCGGAAGCGGAACAGCAGCTTCCATTCGCGGAACGTCACCTCCGTCCGCTGGCCCGGCGGGTCGCCCTCCGTGCGGTAGGCGTTCTCCGCCGCGGTCAGCGCAACGTCCGGGGGGTCGCGGTAGAGCGCGAACCAGACCACCGCCACCAGCAGGCCCGCGGCGCCCATGATCACGAAGGTGGCGCGCCAGCCGAAGCGCAGCATCAGGAAGGTGAGCAGCGGCAGGGCGATGGCGGTGCCCAGGGTGGAAGCGCAGTTGAAGACGCCCGTGGCCAGCCCGCGGTCCCGCGGGTTGAACCAGTCCCGCACCACCCGCGCCCCGGTCGGGAACTGCGGCGCCTCGCCCACCCCCAGCAGCAGCCGGGCGGCGAAGAACTGGTTGAAGCCCTGCACCAGCCCGCCCAGGAGCTGGGCCAGCGACCACAAGGACAGCCCCATCGTCAGCAGGCGACGCGGACCCAGCTTGTCCACCATGGCGCCGGTCGGAAGCTGGGAGAACGCATAGGACCACAGGAACGCGGACAGGAGGTAGCCCATCTGCGACAGCGACAGGCCCAGTTCCTCCCGGATCAGCGGGTTGGCCACCGCAAGCGTCGCGCGGTCGATGTAGTTGACGGCGCCCGCCACCACCAGCATGGCAAGCGCGGTCCGTTGGATCGACTTCACTCTCGGCGTCGCCGTGACGGTTCCCGGCATGGCAGCGGACCTCCCTCCGTTTCTTTGCGGAAACCCTAGCCCGGCGGCAAGCCGCCTGGCGAGTGCCATCGGGCGGGCGATGCGGGCCGGGACCGGGATGGAAAGGTCAGCGACGCAGGCGCCGCCGCTGGCGGCCTTCCAGGGAAGCGTCCTGATAGGCTTGCAGCCGTGCGACGAAGATCTCCGCCGCGCGTGCGATGTGCTGCCGCCCCAAGCCCTCCGCCCGGGCGCCGTCGCCCGCGGCGACCGCCTCCAGGATGGCCGCGTGCTCGTCCCAGATGCTGCCGGGAATGCTTTCGTCGTCGCGCAGCACCTCGCCCATCACCCGGCGCAGGTAGTGCCAGTGCGCTTCCATGGTCTCCGCGATCAAGGGATTGCCGGAGACCTCGTACACGAAGGAGTGGAACGCCATGTCCGCCGCGATCTCGTCCGTCACGGAACCGCCCATGACGGCTGCCCGGCCGGCCTCGATCAGCGGCGGCCCCTCGGCCCTTGCGCGCGCCGCGCCGTGCCCGGCCGCCATCCGGGCGGACAAGCCCTCCAGCACGGCCCTGACCTCGTAGAGGTTGCGCACGAAGGGAACGTCCAGCGGCGCGACGACCAGGCCGCGGCGCGGCGCATCCCGGACCAGGCCACGGTCGCGCAGCAGCAGCAGCGCCTGCTGCACCGGCTGGCGCGACACGCCGTAGGCGGCGGCGAGGTCGTCCTGGATCAGCCGCGCGTTGGGTGGAAGCTGGCCGTCGGAGATTTCCGCCAGGATGGCCTCATAAACCTGCTCGACGAGCCGGGGGTGAGGGGGGATTTCGCGCATGGACGCCTTGATGCAATGAGGGGGGAAGGGATAGCACCATGGACCGAAAAGGCCTATTGCGGCGGGTTTTGAATTAAGAATATGAATCCCGATTACGAAGTTGCG
>CAXUIQ010000039.1:0-11151 GCA_964250815.1 uncultured Acetobacteraceae bacterium | reverse complement strand
ATTTCGCGCATGGACGCCCTGATGAAGTGGGGAGGAATAGGTAGCACCCTGGAACGAAAAAGCCTCTTGCGGCCGGTTTTGAATTCAGCATATGAATTCCGAATACGAAGTTGCGCAAGCGGCTGAAACCGGGAAGGGAACACGCATGAACAGGTTGCACCGCCGTGCCTTGCTGCGGGCCTCCGCGTCCCTCGCCATCGCCGGCGCTTGCGCACCGTGGCGGCCCGCGCCGGCGCGGGCGCAGGCCGCCCCGCTCAAGCTGAAGCTCGGCAACGACCTGCCGGCCACGCACTCCGTGAACGTGCGCCTGCGCGAGGCCATCGACGCCATCGCCGCGGAAACGGACGGGCGCGTCGCCATCGGCCTGTTCCCGAACAACCAGCTCGGCAGCGACTCCGACATGATCTCGCAGCTCCGCTCCGGCGCGCTCGAACTCGCGACGATGCCGAGCGCGGTGCTGTCCACGCTGATCCCCGCCGCGTCGCTCACCGGCCTCGGCTTCGCCTTCACCAGCTACGACACGGTTTGGGCGGCGATGGACGGCGAGGTGGGCGCCCACATCCGCCGGGCGATCGGCAAGGCGAACCTGGTCGCGTTCGACGCGGTGTGGGACAACGGCTTCCGCCAAATCACCGCCAGCACCCGGCCGGTCCGGACGCCCGAGGACCTCAAGGGCTTCAAGATCCGCGTCCCCGTGGTGCCGTTGTGGGTGTCCATGTTCTCGGCCCTCGGCGCGGCGCCGACCAGCATCCCGCTGAACGAGGCCTACTCCGCCTTGCAGACCCGGATCGCGGACGGCCAGGAGAACCCGCTGGCGCTGATCGAGGCGGCCAAGTTCTACGAGGTGCAGAAGTACTGCTCGCTCACCAACCACGCCTGGGACGGCTTCTGGCTGCTTGCGGGCGGGCGCGTCTGGCGCGGCGTGCCGGCGGACGTCCAGGGGGTCATGCAGAAGCACTTCAACGCCGCCGCCCGCAAGCAGCGGGACGACATCGCGCAGGCGAACGCCGAGGTGCAGAAGACGCTGGAGGCAAAAGGGCTGGCGTTCAACCAGACCGACCCGGCCGCGTTCCAGCAGGCGCTGGCGAAGACCTCCTTCTACAAGGATTGGCGGGGCAAGTTCGGCGACGAGGCCTGGGGCCTGCTCCAGAAGTACGCCGGCGGCATCGGGTGATCCCGTGCGCGCGTCCCGTCGCCCCGCCGGCGCGAACAACAGCTTGAGGAGGCCGGGATGAGGGAGTTGCTGACCCTTGGGCAGATGCTCGCGGTCCACGCGCGCCTGCTCGGCGACCGGATGGGGGCGCGCGACCTGAGCCGCGCCATGACCTTCCGGCAATGGGACGAGCGGTCCTGCCGCCTGGCCAACGCCCTGCTCGGCCTGGGGCTGGCCAAGGGCGGCCGGGTCGCGGTGCTCGCCTACAACTGCGTCGAGTGGGCCGAGATCTACATGGCGACCGCAAAGGCCGGGCTGGTCGCGGTGCCCGTCAACTTCCGCCTGCTCGGCCCCGAAGTCCGCTTCATCGTGGAGGACGCGGAAGCGTCGGCCCTGATCGTCCAGGACGAGCTGCTGGGCGTCGTCGAGGAGGTTCGCGCCGACCTGCCCGTTCCGGCCGGAAACTTCATCCACTTCGGCGAGCGTCCTTGCCCGGCCGGCTTCCGCGCCTACGAGGACATCATCGCCGCGGCCAGCAGCCAGGAGCCTGGCGTGCCGGTGCTGCCCTCCGACCCCTGGATGCTGATGTACACCTCGGGCACCACGGGCCATCCGAAGGGCGCGATCCGCAGCCACCGGGGCGGCGCCTTGCTGTCCCTCGTCACCGAGATCGAGCTTGGCATCCACCGCAACGACGGCGCCCTGCTGGTCATGCCGATGTGCCACGCGAACTCGCTCTACTTCTTCGGCGCGTTCAGCTACTGCGGCGCTTCGACGACCATCTACTCGCGCAAGAGCTTCGACCCCGAGCACTGCGTCCGCACGCTCGCGGAGGGCGGGGCGACCTTCACGTCCCTTGTGCCGACCCATTACACGATGATGCTCGGCCTGCCGGCGGCGGCGCGCGAGCGCTACGACCTCGACCGCGTGACCAAGCTCATGATCTCCTCCGCCCCGGCGAGGCCCGAGACCAAGCGCGCGGTGATGGAGATGTTCCGCCATTCCGGCCTGTTCGAGCTGTACGGCGCGACCGAGATCGGCTGGGCCACCATGCTCCACCCGGCGGAGCAGTTCACCAAGCTCGGCTCCGTCGGGCGCGAGTGCGTCGGCTCCGCCCCGATCCGGCTGCTGGACGAGGCCGGGCAGGAGGTGCCGGACGGCCAACCGGGCGAGCTTTACGCCGCCACCCCCTACGCCTTCGACGGCTACTGGAAGCTGCCGGACAAGACGCGCGAAGCGTTCCGGGGCGAGCATTGCACGGTGGGCGACATGGCCCGGCGCGACGCGGACGGCTTTATCCACCTGGTTGACCGCAAGAGCAACATGATCATCTCGGGCGGCGAGAACGTGTATCCGTCCGAAGTGGAGGCGCTGCTGGGCGCGCATCCGGCGGTCAAGGACGTGGCCGTGGTCGGCCTGCCCGACCCGAAATGGGGGGAGCGCGTCCACGCCGTCGTGGTGCTGCGCGAAGGCGCCGGGCTGACCGAGGCCGGGCTGATCGAATGGAGCCGCGACCGCATGGCCGGCTACAAGCGCCCGCGCTCCTGCTCCTTCGTGCGGGACGACGAGATGCCGCGCAACGCCCTGGGCAAGGTGCTGTACCGGGTGCTCAAGGCGCAGCTCGCGGGCGCGCCGGGCCAGGGCGCGTAGGAACCTCCCATCGCATGGCCGCTTCCGCTGCCCCTATCCGGCCGCCTCCGTGCAAGCCGTCCTGAACGCCGCCTTGCCGGTGTTCGGGCTGATACTCACCGGATACCTGTGCGGACGCTTCGGGGTGTTCACGCGGACCGCGACCGGCAACTTGAACCGCTTCGCGATCTACCTGGCGCTGCCTGCGCTGATGTTCCTGGCGATGTCGAGGATCACGCCCGAGCAGATCGGCCAGGCCGGCTTCTCCCTCGCCTTCGGGGGCGGCATCGCCGCCAGCTTCGCGCTCGGCTTCGCGCTCTGCCGGCGGCGGGGGCGCAGGGTCGCTGAGGCGAGCATCGAGGGCCTGGACGCCGGCTACAGCAACGTGGGCTTCATGGGCATCCCGCTGTGCCTCCTGGTGTTCGGGCCGGGCAGCATGCCCGCGGCGGTGATCGCCACCCTGTTCACCGCCTGCGTGCTGTTCCTGTTCGCGCTCGTGCTGGTCGAGGTCGATTCGCACGGCGGCGCGGGCTTCGGACGCGCCACGCGCAAGGCGATGCGCTCGCTGCTGTGCAGTCCCCTGCTGCTCGCGCCGCTCGCCGGGCTGGCGCTGGGCCTGGCCGGGGTGCCGCTGCCGGTCCCGGCCGAGCGCTTCGCAAGCCTGCTCGGCGGCGCTGCCTCGCCCTGCGCCCTGGTCTGCATCGGCCTGTTCCTGGCCCAAGAGGGCGCGGCCGTGCGCGACGCCCGCTCCATCGGCGTGCTGGTCGGCCTGAAGCTGCTGTTCCAGCCCGCCGTCACCGCGCTCCTCGCGATCCACGTGTTCGACCTGCCGAGCCTGTGGTCGCACGCGGCGGTGCTGCTCAGCGCGCTGCCCATCGGGTCGGGGCCGTTCACCATCGCCAAGCTCTACGGCATCGAGGCGGGCGTGACCTCGGGCGCGATCCTGGTGTCGCACCTCCTTTCGGTCGGCACCGTCTCGCTGCTCGTGGCGGCGCTTGGGTGAAGCGGGCGGACCAGCCGGGCGTGCCCCGGTCAAGCGGAGGAACAGGACGATGGCCATGACCATACATCCCGACAGCGTCGCCGCCCTGGTGGCGCGCGTGCTCAAGCGGCGCGGCGTGGAGCGCGTGTTCGCGCTTTGCGGCGGCCACATCATGCCGATCTGGATGCGGCTCGACGCGGAGGGCATCCGCATCATCGACGTGCGGGACGAACGCGCCGCCGTCCACATGGCGCAGGCCCATGCCGAGCTGACCGGCCAGCTCGGCGTCGCCCTCGTCACCGCGGGACCCGGCGTGACCAACGCCATGACCGGCATCGCCAACGCCCATGTCTCCAGGGCGCCCGTGCTGGTCGTCTCCGGCACCAACCCGCGCCTGCAGGAGAACCGCGGCGGCCTGCAGGACCTCGACCACACCCACCTGGTGCGGACGATCACCCGCTACGCCCGGACGGTGCGGGAGCCGGATCTCGCTTTGGCGGAACTCGACGAGGCCATCGCGCGGGCGGAGGGCGACGGCGGCGAGCCGGGTCCGGCCTACATCGACTTCCCCGCGGACACGCTGCGCGCCTGCGTGCCGGGTCCGGTGCAGATGGAGGAGCACCTGCGCGCCAAGCCGCGCCCCGTCATGCCGCCCGACCCGGCCCGTGTCGCCGAGGCGGCGGAGCTGCTGTGGTCGGCCCGGCGCGTGCTCGTCATCTCCGGGCGCGGGGCACGCGGCGCGGGTCCCGAACTGGTGGCGCTGCTGGACCGCCTCGGCGCCGTCTATCTCGACACGGGGGAGAGCCGCGGCCTGGTGCCGGACGCGCACCCCTCCGTCGTCGGCGCCATGCGCGGCGCGGTGATGGGCGACGCCGACGTGGTGCTGACGGTCGGGCGGCGGCTCGACTTCCAGTTGGCTTACGGCTCGCCCGCGGTGTTCGGGCAGGCCCGGTTCGTCCGCATCGCCGACGCGGCGGCGGAGCTGCGCGACAACCGGCGCGGCGCGGTCGAGATCCTGGCCTCGCCTGCGCAGGCGCTCCGAGCCTTGGTGGAAGCGTCCGGCAACCGGGCGTCGGCGGTGGACCGGGCCTGGGCGGAGCGGCTGCGCGCCGGGCACGAGGAGCGGGCGCGCAAGCTGCGCCGCACGATGGCCGAGGCGCCGCCGGGGAGCGACGGGCGCCTCCATCCGAACCGGGTGCTCGCGGCGTTGCAGGACGCCATGGGGCCGGACGTGGTCGTGGTCACGGACGGCGGCGACTTCCTGAGCTTTGCTCGCGTCGGCCTGTCCGCGCCGGCGATGCTCGACCCGGGACCGTTCGGGTGCATCGGCGTCGGCGTGCCCTACGGGATCGCGGCCAGCCTCGCCTTCCCGGACCGCCCGGTGGTGGTGGCGACCGGGGACGGCGCGTTCGGGTTCAATGCGATGGAGGTGGACACGGCCGTCCGCCACAAGGCGCCCGTCCTGATCGTCGTCGCCAACAACGGCGCGTGGCAGATCGAGGTGCACGACCAGCAAGTGACCCACGGCAAGGTGGTCGGCACGCGGCTGCAGTTCAGCGACCACGCCGCCATGGCGCGGGCCTTCGGCATGCACGCCGAGCGCGTGGAAACGGAGGACCAGCTCAAGCCCGCCATCGAGCGGGCGCTCGCCCGCCGCCCGGCGCTCCTCGACGTGGTGGTGACGCCGGAGGCGGTGTCCTCCGACGCGAAGACCGGGCTGGCCTGGGTGCCCGACCTGCAGCCGCTCGCCGCCTGGGACGAGGCCGAGCGGAGGTGGCGCGGCGGCACGCCTGATCGGTAAGGCTTCGTGCTGATCTGCGTGGCGGAGGCGGGCAGTTGAACTGCTGCTGCTGGCGCGAAGCGTCGCCGTCCGCGTTCTGGCACAGCACCTTGCAGCCCGGGCAGATCTTCTGCATCTGCGCCACGAAGCCGGGATGGTCGTGCTCCTCGTAGCGGGTCGAGCTTTGGTCGGGCATGAGGAACGCCACGGTCGCGTTTGGAGGCTGTCGCGGCGGAGGCCCCGGCCCCGCCGAGCAGGCCAAGGGCGAGCGCCGCCGCGCCGCAGGCCTTGAGTGCCTGGGTCTTCAACATCGGTGCCTTGGTGTGCCGGGTCATGTACGTCCCCCTTTTGTCGGTCGAAGCCTGTTTGTTTGCGCTTGTGGCGTAGGGATCGGCGGGGCATGAACGTTTGGCTGCGCCGCCGGAGACTCTGGACCTTCTCAGGCCATAAAGCGGAGCGGCGCCTGCCGCGCCCGAGGCGGAACTTCGACGGCGGCATGGCCTTCGCGGTCAAGAACTGCCGAACGGAGCCTTTTGAACACAGCGTCCTGCCGCCGCATGACCCATTGAGTCCGTCCGGTTACGATGGGGGTTTGTTCCCTACGAGGCCAAGCGGCAACACGCTTTGCAGCGCAGTATCGATGATTTTTCCCCGCCGGCCTCGAAACCAGGTCTTGCGACGGCGGCGTCCTCGCAGGCGGGACGCCCTACGGGCCAGAGCCAAGCTACGCGACAAGCCTGGCCAGCGGCGGCGCGGCTCGCGGGGAAGATGGCTTCGTCCAGCGCGCGGCGGTCCGCGCCCAGGTGCTCGGCAAGCACGCCTTTCAGGATCCGGCGCATGTCGAGCGTGGGCGCGGGGTGCGCCTCGATCAGGTCGGCCAGGCTGCCGCGCAGGGCGCGCCGCGCCCGGACGAGCAGGAGTTCGAGCGCGCCGATGCTCACCCCCATCGCTCCGGCGGCTTCGGCATTGCTCAGCCCTTGCAGCCGGCACAGCGCGAGGGCGGTCCCTTGCCGCGCTGGGAGGCCGTCCAGCGCGGCCATGATGCGCCGCCGCGCTTCCGCGCCCTCCGCCGCATCCTGCGGGGAAGGGCCGTCGGACGCCAGCTCGGCGGCGGCGTCCAGCGGCTCCTGCGTCCGGCGTCGGCGCAGCCGGTCATCGACTGGTTGCTCACCACGCGGGCGAGCCACGCCACATAGGGCGGCCCGCCGCCCTCGCGCGGCTGTCAGTTCGGCGCCTTGACCCAGGTGCGCGTGAAGGCCTCCTGCACGATGTCCTCGGCGTCGCTTTGGTTGCCGGAGATGCGGAATGCCAGGATCATCGCCTGCCTCTTGTGACGGGCGACAAGCCCGGCGAACGCAGGCCGGTCGTCCGCCCGTTGCCTGTCCGGCCCCTTGTTTATGGCGCTGACGGCCCGTCTGCCGGGTCAAGCACGGCGAAGGGGCGCGCAGGTTTGTGCATCGTGGTGCTTCCTTCGGGTCGTGGCCTTGCCTTCCTTCCACGCCGGACACGCACGGACCCTACGCCGATCTTCCACCGGCGCGGGCCGGAATGCCCGGGCACCGGCGGGCTTCAGGGTCAGCAGTCAGCGCCGCTCAGGCAGGTCAGCGTTCCGCCAGGATCGGAGCCCCAAGCGCAGGGTGTGGATGTCAGTGAATGGCAAGCGCCGAGGGACGCTGCCGCCCGTCAGGCATGGCCGGCGGCGCTGCCGCTGGCCGCCGCATGGATGCTGGCTCCCAGCACCGACCCGTCGCATGCGAAGAAGGTCGCGCCTGAAAGGGCGCCGGTGGCCGGGTCGAAGCTGTCATGGCGCGCCACGTAGGGCGCATCCGCGATCCCAGCCTGGAGCGAGAAGCCTGCCTGGACCGAGGCCGTCCCGCCCGTGGCATCGGTCACGGTGGCCGCGATGTCGTCCTGGCGCGCCGCCCCGACTGGATCGGAGAAGGAGAAGGCGCCGTGCCCGTCCAGTGTCGCGGCCCCAAGGTCGGCCTGCACGCCGTTCACCAGGGCGGAGATCTCCACCCCCGCCACTCCCGGGGCGGCCGCGGCCTGGCCCGTAAGCGTGAAACTGCCCTGGCCATCAAAGGAAACGCCAGAGTCGAGCGAGACCGTGTCGGGCGTGATCGGGACGCACGCGGCCTGCTCCGCCGCAATCGCCAGGGTGACGGCGCGGTCCGCCTGGACCAGGCCGGCGCCTTGCAGCGCGGGCGACAGGCCCTGGTCGAGCGCGGACTGCTGCATGAACGCCGTCACCTGCGCCGGGGTCAGGGACGGGTTGGCCTGCAGCATCAGCGCCGCCACGGCCGCCGCGTTGGGAACGGCCCCGGAAGTGCCGGCGAAGGGCTGGAACCCTGGAACCACCGTATCGACGCCGTTCGGGGCGTCGAAATCGACCTTGCCGGCGTCCAGGGGCGACGGGAGCGGATCGCCAGCGCCGTCGTAGAGCAGGGTTCCCGGACCCACGTCGCTGGTCGCGTCGTCATAGGTCGGGGACAGGCCGAAGGCTGCGCTGTTGGCGAAGTTGGTTGCGCCGACGGTGTTCACGCCTGGGATGAGCTGCTGGCCGCGCACGTCGCCCGACCCCTGGCCCGCTTCGGGATCGTGGATGATGCCGCCCGGACCCGTCCCCCCGATCGTCCCGCCTGCGGACAGGACGAGTTTGAACGCATCGGGGCTTGCCTGGCCGTCGTTGAGAAACACCGCGACCTGGTAGTCGGCCGAGGGCGGCAGGACCGGGAAGTAGTAGGCGAGGTCGGTCGTCGGCACGCCGTCCGCCTTCTGGACCGTGCCCGTGCTGAGCACGTTGCCGCCGGCGTCGAACACCTCCAGCGTCAGCGCATCGGGCGCGCCGGCGCCGTCTGTGCCCTGGAACGGCGCCGTCCATTGCAGGTCGATGTGCGACGTCGTGTTGCCCGGCACGGTGATGCGCTCGTACGGTGTCCCGTTGCCGAACACCTGCGCCGCTGCCGCCGTGCCGTCGGCAAGGGTTTCCTGCTGCGGCGCGAACGGCTGTTCCAGGAAGGCTTGGCCGTAGTTGCCGGCCGAGGTGAACACGCTGATCCCTTGCGCCACGGCGGCGCCCACGGCGGCGTCGAGGCTGCTCGTGACCTGGTAGAAGGGCGAGTGGGTCCAGGTGACGTCATCGACGATGACGTTGCAGCCGGCCTGCGCCAGGGCGGTGACGGCGCTGGCGAAGTCGGCTTGGCTGCTGCCCTGGGCCGCGAAAAAGAGCTGTGCGCCGGGTGCTGCCTGGTGGACCAGTTCCGCCATGGCCCGGCCCTCGTCGTCCGACGAGCTGTCGTTGTCGTTCAGGACGGTGACGGCCGAGGTGCCGTCCGGGTTGGCCGGCAGGTAGCCGGCGGCGGCGTCCGCGTCGGCCGCGCCGGGCGAAACCGTGTCGAAGCCGTTCGAGATGATGCCGACCTTGACCCCCGCCCCGGTGATTGGCGTGGAGGTGCCGGGCACCGTCATCGTGCCCCGCACGACATCGGACCGCATGGCGCGGTCGGCGTCGGCGATCTGGTACTTCTTCCTCGGCTCCGTGCCGGCGTAGCGGACCACCGTCCCGCCGCTGCCGTCGCTGGCGGCGACGAGCTGGCCCGGCGCTGCCTGCACGTCTTGCAGGGTGGCCGCCGCGGCGCCCGAACCGTCGTAGAGCGTCAGGGTCGCCGACGCGGCGTCGTAGCTGGCCGTGGACGCGGCAACCGTCGTGAAGTCGATCAGGTTGCCGGGGCTGAAGCCGGCGACCATGCCCGCGAACTGGTCCGGCTGCGCAATCTCCAGCCGCCCATCCACGTCGCCGAAGCGGATCGTCTGCCCGGCCGCAACGCTCCCCTCGGCGAACAAGGTCGTCGCGTCATCGAGCGTGAACGTCCCGGTGCCGGCCAAGGTCCCCTTGATGTCGATGAGCGGGCCTATGGCGGTCACGGCGGCGTCGTTGAGGACGGTGGACCCGGCCTGCGCGGTGATGTTGGCGTTGGCCTCGTCCGTGATGGTTCCCTGGAGGTCGAGGGTCGCGCCGGGCTGCACCGTGACGCCGCTTCCCCTGGCGAGCACGAGGCCGTCCGGGGCGGCGCTGTCGCCTGCAAGGGTCAGCACCGTTCCCTGGCCGGCGCTGGACACCTTGCAGGCCAGCGCGGACATGCCGCTCGCGTCGATCGCCGCCGATCCCTGCGCCTGGATGGAGAAGAAGTTTTCCAGGTAGGCGCTCGACAGGTGGAGGGTCGCAGGGTCGTTCGCCGCGTCCCCGACCGTCAGGCTCACGCCGTTGTAGATCGCGCCGTCGAGACCCTTGGCGCCATTGATCCAGGCGCCGCCGCTCGCAACCGTCGCCGTGTCGCCCGGCTGGGGCGCAGCCGGCGGGTCCTCGCCCGTGGTCGTCCAGGATGCGGGATCGGTCCAGCCGCCGGACCCGCCGTTCCATACGCGCTCCGCCATGCCCGAGAGTTAAGGCAACCCCGCAGTCGGCTCAAGCGGCGTGGCGGCGGCAGCCGGCTGGCAGGACCATCCGTCAGCCTGGTCCCATGGCGAGCCACAGCTTCTGCACCGCGCGGGTGCCCAGCGTCGCCACCCCGGCGGCCGTGCAGAGCGCCTGCAACCGGCCGGCCGCAAGGAAGTCGTACTCCGCGCATCGCCAGCCCGCATGGGCCGGCGCCATGCTTTCGAACTCGCCCGGCGCCGTGCAGTGCAGGGCCAGGTGGGTGACGCCGGGCGCAAGCCCCGCCACCAGCGTGCGCCACCCTTCCTCCAGGTGCTCGCGGTCCACGGCCAGCGTGCCCCGGCAATGGTCGAACACCGGGGCGCCCGCTTGGTCGAGGGCGGCCACCGTGCGGCGGTAGGACGCCGGGTCGGGCGCCCAGGCGATGGAGCGCGGCAGCACGGGCACCAGCCCATGCTCGCGGCCGAGCCGCACGTGGGCGTCCAGCAACTCCGGCAGCATCGCCGCCGCCATGTGCGCGTCGATGTGGGTCGGGGCCATGCCGGCGGCGAGCGCCCGCTCGACCTGCGCCCGCAGCTCTGCCTCCGCCGCTTCCGGGACGAGGTGGCGCCGGAGGCTGTCCACGTCGCGCCAGAAGTAGCCGTCCGGGTCGATCAGCCCCGACGCCCGGCTCACGGTGGAGATCGGCGCCCAGCGGCACCTGTCCCACTCGCTGGTGAGCGTCAAATGAACGCCGAGGTCCAGGGCTGGGTCGGCGCCGGCGGCCTCGGCGATCTCCCGGAACCAGGGACCCGGCACCATCACTGAGCCGCAGGTCACCAGCCCGCGCGCCGCCAGGTCGAGGAACGCCCGGTTCGCCCCGTGGCTGGCGCCGAGGTCATCGACGTGCGGCACGACGGCGCGTTCGCCGGGCACGCCAGGAAGCCGCTCAAGCATCGCCGGACAGTGGGCAGGCCGGCGAAGGGCAGCAACCGGCAACGGAGGCCTGGCGCGCCAGCACGCCTGTTTCCGCCATGGCCTTGTCCGCCACGCGCCGAGCGTTGTCCATGACGGTCAGCGCGGGATCGGCGCCGGCCCGCGGCCGGACGCGGCGCCGGCCCGCGGCCGCCCCGCGCCGCAGCGCCGGCCGGCCGCGCGGGGGTGCGGGGCCGGGGCACAGCGGGCCGCGGGGC
>CAXUIQ010000038.1:13437-14467 GCA_964250815.1 uncultured Acetobacteraceae bacterium | reverse complement strand
CTGCTGGAAGCCGACCCGAAGACCGGCGGGTTCAAGCGCGGCGAGGCGCACCCGCTCGGCTGCGGCCTCTTGGTGGTGGACGAGTGCAGCATGGTCGATGTGCCGCTGATGCGGTCCTTGCTCCAGGCGCTGCCGGACCACGCGGCGCTGCTGCTGGTGGGCGACGTGGACCAGTTGCCGAGCGTGGGGCCGGGCCAGGTGCTGGCCGACGTGATCGCGTCGGGCGCGGTGCCGGTGATCCGGCTCACCGAGGTGTTCCGCCAGGCGGCCCAGAGCCGCATCGTCACGGCCGCGCACCGCATCAACGCGGGCCAGATGCCGGAGCTTGCGGCGCCGGACGGCTCCGACTTCTTCTTCGTGGAAGCGGACGCGCCGGAGGACGCGGCGCGCCGGCTGCTGGCCGTGGTCTGCGACCGGGTGCCGGCGCGCTTCGGCCTCCATCCGGTGCAGGACGTGCAGGTGCTGTGCCCGATGAACCGGGGCAGCCTCGGCGCGCGCACGCTCAACATCGAGCTGCAGCGCGCGCTGAACCCGCCGGGGGCTGAGCGCGTCGAGCGGTTCGGCTGGAGCTTCGGCCCCGGCGACAAGGTGATGCAGGTGGCCAACAACTACGAGCGCGACGTGTTCAACGGCGACCTCGGGATCGTCGCCGCGCTCGACATGGAGGAAGGGGTGCTCACCGCGAGCTTCGACGGGCGCGCGGTGGAATACGGCTTCGGCGAGCTGGACGAGCTGGTGCTGGCCTATGCGGCGACGATCCACAAGGCGCAGGGGTCCGAGTATCCGGCCGTGGTGATCCCGCTCGCCACCCAGCACTACGCCATGCTGGCGCGCAACCTGCTCTACACGGGCGTGACCCGCGGCAAGCGGCTGGTCGTCATCGTGGGCAGCCGCAAGGCGCTGGGCATGGCGGTCAGGGGCGGCGCGCGCCGGCGCTGGTCCAAGCTGCGCGAATGGCTGCGGCCAGACGGGCAAACCAGCGCCGCGCCGCGCCCCCGGGGCGGGGGCCCGGCCCCGGGGGGGGGCCCCC
>CAXUIQ010000038.1:0-13427 GCA_964250815.1 uncultured Acetobacteraceae bacterium | reverse complement strand
CAAACCCCCCCGCCCCCCCCCCCCGCGATGGCGCGGCCCAGGCAGCGGATTGATCCCGCCAGCGAATCACGGCATGGTGCGGCGTCCGAACCAACCCCCGCGGGAGAGTGCTGGCCCACTCCAGCCGCCGAAGGCGCAACCGGCCCCCGGAAACGCTCAGGCCCCAGGGACCGCGGGGGAGCAGGACCTCTGGAAAGCCGGCGGCCGTCCACGCGGCCTCCGCACCGACGGAGTAACGGCGCCCGGGAGAGCGCCCGAATCTCTCAGGTTCCCGGACAGAGGGGGGTCGCACCCGTTGGCAGCCGCCGGCGGGCGACCCTGCGTCCGGAGTCTTCGCCCATGGCCGAACCCGTCCTGAACATCGAAGCCGACCCGTCGGACGCGCTGCGCACCACGCCGCTCGATGCGCTGCACCGAAGCCTCGGCGCGCGCATGGTGGCGTTCGCCGGCTACTCGCTTCCGGTGCAGTACGGCCCCGGCGTGCTGGCGGAGCACCGGCACACGCGCACCGGCGCCAGCCTGTTCGACGTGTCGCACATGGGCCAGTTCACCCTGCGCGGCGACGGCGCGGCGGCGGCGCTGGAGCGGCTGGCGCCGGGCGACTTCCAGGCGCTCGCGCCGGGCCGGCAGCGCTACACGCTGCTGCTGAACGACATCGGCGGCATCCTCGACGACCTGATGGTGGCGAACTACGGCGACCGCCTGATGGTCGTCGCCAACGCCAGCCGCAAGGAGGCGGACGCGCACCACATCGCGCAGGGCCTGCCGCCCGGCCTCGGCTTCGACCAGCACCCGGACCGCGCGCTGCTGGCCCTGCAAGGCCCGGCGGCGGCCGGCGTCATGGAGCGCCTTTGCCCCGCCGCGGCAGGGCTGCCCTTCATGGGCGTGGCCGAGGCGCCGGTCGGCGGGGGCCCCGCCGGGATCAGCCGGTGCCGGTACACCGGGGCGGCCGGCTTCGAGATTTCCGTCCTGGCAAGCGATGCGGAGGCGCTGGCGACCCGGCTGCTCGCCGAACCCGGCGTGCTGCCGGCCGGGCTGGGGGCGCGCGACAGCCTGCGGCTGGAGGCCGGGCTGTGCCTGTACGGCACGGACATCGACGAGCTGACGACGCCCGTGGAGGCGAACCTCGCCTGGACCATTGGCAAGCGCCGCCGGGCGGAGGGCGGGTTCGCCGGCGCCACCGTGGTGCTGGACCAGTTGAAGACCGGCCCGCACCGGCTGCGCGTCGGGCTGCGCCCGACCGGCAAGGCGCCGGCGCGGTCCTTGACGCCCATCGCGAGCACGGACGGCCTGTCCGCGGGCGGCGTGACCTCCGGCGGCTTCTCCCCCACGCTCGGCGCGCCCATCGCCATGGGCTACGTGCGCCGGGACGTGTCGGCGCCGGGCACCGAGCTGCAACTGCTGGTGCGCGACCAGATCCTGCCGGCGCACGTGGTCCCCCTGCCCTTCGTCCCGCACCGCTTCGTCAAAGCTTGATCCGGAGCCGCACAGCATGACCGAGACCCGCTACACCAAGGACCACGAATGGGTCCGCCTGGACGGCGCCATCGCCACCGTGGGCGTCACCGACCACGCGCAGGAGGCGCTGGGCGACGTGGTGTTCGTCGAGCTGCCCAAGCCCGGCCGCGAAGTGGCGGACGGCGAGGCCTGCGCCGTGGTCGAGAGCGTCAAGGCGGCGTCCGACGTCTATGCCCCGCTCGCCGGCCGCGTGACGGAAGCCAACGAGGCCGTCGTGGACGACCCGGCCCTGGTCAACCGCGCCGCGGGCGGCGACGGCTGGTTCTTCCGCATGGAGCTGTCGGACCCGGCGGGCTTCGACGCCTTGATGGACGAGGCCGCCTACAAGGCCCTGGTGGACAGCCTGTGATGGATGGGCACTTCGACCCGCTCGCCGAACTCGGCGCCCTGGAGAACGCGGACGGCTTCGTCGCCCGTCACGTCGCGCCGAACGAGGCCGAGGTCGCCGCCATGCTGCAGGAGGTCGGCGCGGCCACGCTCGACGACCTCGCGGCCAAGGCCGTGCCCGCCGCGATCCGCGCGCTCGAAGGGATGGACCTGCCGCCCGCCATCGACGAGGCCGCGGCGCTTGCCGAGCTGCGGGGCCTCGCCGGGCAGAACGAGTGCCAGCGGTCGCTGATCGGCCAAGGTTATTATGGCACCCACGTGCCCCCGGTGATCGGGCGCAACGTGCTGGAGAACCCCGGCTGGTACACCGCCTACACGCCCTACCAGGCGGAGATCGCCCAGGGGCGGCTTGAGGCGCTGCTGAATTTCCAGACCATGGTCTGCGACCTCACTTCCATGCCCATCGCCAACGCCTCCCTGCTGGACGAGGCGACCGCGGCGGCGGAGGCCATGGCGATGGCGCGCGGCGCGGGCCGGGCCAAGTCGGACGTGCTCGCGGTCTGCACGGACCTGCACCCGCAGACCCGCGCCGTGCTGGCCACCCGCGCGGCGCCGCTCGGCATCCGCCTCCTGGACGTGGCGCCGGGCGACGCGGCGGGCATCGGCGCCGCCGCCCCGTTCGCGATCGTGCTGCAATACCCCGGCACCACCGGCGCCATACGCGACCTCCGTGCCGAGATCGACGCCGCGCACGAGGCGGGCGCGCTCGCCATCGTCTGCGCGGACCTGCTGTCCCTGGTCCTGCTGACGCCGCCGGGCGAGATGGGCGCGGATGTCGTGGTCGGCTCCGCCCAGCGCTTCGGCGTGCCGAGGGGCTTCGGCGGACCGCACGCCGGGTTCTTCGCGACGCGCGACACGTTCAAGCGCCAGATGCCCGGGCGCCTGGTCGGGGTGAGCCAGGACGCCGCCGGCAACCCGGCGCTCCGCCTCGCCTTGCAGACCCGCGAGCAGCACATCCGGCGGGAAAAGGCCACCAGCAACATCTGCACCGCCCAGGTCCTGCTGGCGGTGATGGCCGGGATGTATGCGGTGTGGCACGGGCCGGAGGGCCTGAAGCGGATCGCCCGGCGGGTAAGCCTGCAAGCCCGGCTGCTCGCCGGCGCCGCGGTCCGCGCCGGCTTCACGCTGCGGCACCGTGCGCTCTTCGACACGCTGACGCTGGACGGCGACACGGCGGGGCTGGTGGAGCGCGCCTCGGCGGCCGGGTTCAACCTGCGCACGCTGCCGGACGGCGGCGTGTCGATGGCACTGGACGAGACGGTGACGCGGCAGGAACTCGGGCAGCTTGCCGACGCCATCGGCGCCCCGCTGCTCGACGCCGCCGCCGGCGTGCCGGAGGCGTTGCTCCGCACCTCCCGCGTGCTGGCGGCCCCGGTGTTCAGCGCCTGCCACGCCGAGCACGAGATGCTGCGCTACCTCAAGCGGCTTGAGGACCGCGACGTGGCGCTGAACCGCAGCATGATCCCGCTCGGCTCCTGCACCATGAAGCTGAACGCGACGGCGGAGATGGTGCCGGTCTCCTGGCCGGGCTTCGCCGACATCCACCCCTTCGCGCCCGCGGAGCAGACGCGGGGGTATCTCACGCTGATCGAGCGCCTGTCGGGCTGGCTGTGCCAGGTGACGGGCTTCGCCGCCGTCTCCTTGCAGCCGAACGCCGGCAGCCAGGGCGAGTATGCGGGCCTGCTGGCCATCCGCGCCTACCACGCTTCCCGCGGCGAGGCGCACCGCGACGTGTGCCTGATCCCGTCGAGCGCCCACGGCACCAACCCGGCCAGCGCGGTGATGGCCGGCTGCCGCGTCGTCGTTGTCGGCTGCGACCGCGACGGCAACGTGGACCTCCATGACCTCCGCGCCAAGGCGGCGCAGCACGCGGGCCGCCTCGCGGCGCTCATGGTCACCTACCCCAGCACGCACGGCGTGTTCGAGGAGGGCATCCGCGAGATCTGCGAGGTTGTCCACCGGCACGGCGGCCAGGTCTATATGGACGGCGCCAACATGAACGCGCAGGTCGGCCTGACCAGCCCGGCCGCCGTCGGCGCGGACGTGTGCCACCTCAACCTGCACAAGACGTTCTGCATCCCGCACGGCGGCGGCGGCCCCGGCATCGGGCCGATCGGCGTCGCGGCCCACCTGGCGCCGTTCCTGCCGAACCACCCGATGCGGGCGGACGCCGGGCCGGCCGGCGGCTTCGGCCCGGTTGCGGCAGCACCCTTCGGCAGCGCCGGCATCCTGCCGATCAGCTACGCCTACATCCGCATGATGGGAGCGCCCGGGCTGCGGCGGGCGACGCAGGTGGCGATCCTCAACGCCAACTACATGGCCGCCCGCCTCCGGCCGTACTACCCCGTGCTCTACGCCGGCGCCAACGGATTGGTGGCGCACGAGTGCATCCTGGACTGCCGCGGCTTCCAGGCGGAGGCCGGCGTGGGCGTCGAGGACATCGCCAAGCGCCTGCAGGACTTCGGCTTCCACGCGCCGACCATGAGCTGGCCCGTGACGGGCACGCTGATGGTCGAGCCGACGGAGAGCGAAGGCCGCGCCGAGATCGACCGCTTCTGCGACGCCATGATCGCCATCCGGGGAGAGATCGCGGCGGTTGCCGCGGGCACGCTGGACCGCGCGGACAATCCGCTCAAGCACGCGCCGCACACGATGGAGGAAGTCGCCGGCACCGAGTGGGCGCACGCCTACCCGCGCGAGCAGGCGGCGTTCCCCTTGCCCTTCGTGCGCCGCGCCAAGTACTGGCCGCCGGTGAAGCGGGTGGACAACGCCTTCGGCGACCGCAACCTGGTCTGCACCTGCGCGCCGGTCGAGGCGTATGCGCAAGCGGCCGATTAGGACGTATCAAAAAGAGTCCGGCAACCCGATTGCAAGTCCGTGACCCCCGTAGGAAGCTGGCGGCCTGACGCCGGCGGTCGGCGCGCTGCGGGGAGCACGGAATGAAGTCGAGCCGGATGACGACCTATATCCTGATCGCGATGCTGCTCGGCATCGCCGCCGGCGGCCTGGTCCATTCGCAGATCGCGGGCCCGGCCATCCACAAGCTGATCGCCGGCTACGTCGGGATCGGCAGCACGATCTTCCTGCGGCTCATCAAAATGATCATCGCGCCCCTGGTGTTCTCGACGCTGGTGGTCGGCATCGGCCACATGTCGGACGCGGGCGCGGTGGGCCGGGTCGGCGGCAAGGCGATGCTGTGGTTCGTCAGCGCCTCCCTGGTTTCGCTCACCCTGGGGCTGGTCCTGGTCAACCTGTTCGAGCCGGGCGCCGGGGTCCACAAGGTCGTGAGCGGCGTCGCCTCCGGCATCGACGCCCACGCCATGTCGGTGGATGGCTTCGTCAAGCACGTTTTCCCCGACAGCGCGATCCGCCCGATGGTCGATAACGAGATCCTGCAGATCGTCGTGTTCTCCCTGTTCTTCGGCGTTGCCTGCGCCGCCATGCCGGAGCGCGCCAAGCCGCTGCTCAAGGGCATCGAGAGCCTGTCCCACATCATCCTGGCCGTCACCGGCTACGTGATGAAGCTGGCGCCGCTCGCGGTGTTCTGCGCCATGACGGCGACCATCGCGACCAACGGCCTCGGCATCCTGGTGAACTACGCGAAGTTCATGGGCGAGTTCTACGTGGGCCTGGTCTGCCTGTGGATGGTGCTGATCCTCGTCGGCTTCGTGGTCCTGGGTCCCCGGGTCAAGCGGCTCATCCTGCTGGTGCAGGAGCCGTTCCTGCTCGCCTTCTCCACCGCAAGCTCGGAAGCCGCCTATCCGAAGATGCTGGAGCAGTTGGCGAAGTTCCCGATCTCCACCAAGATTTCCAGCTTCGTGCTGCCGCTCGGCTACTCGTTCAACCTCGACGGCACGATGATGTACTGCACCTTCGCCAGCGTGTTCATCGCCCAGGCCTACGACATCCCGCTGGGCTTCGGCACCCAGGTCGCCATGCTGCTGACGCTGATGCTGACCAGCAAGGGGGTGGCCGGGGTGCCGCGGGCCTCGCTCGTGGTGATCGCGGCGACGCTCGGGCAGTTCGGCCTGCCGGAAGAAGGGCTGCTGCTGATCCTGGGGATCGACACCTTCCTCGACATGGGCCGCTCCGCCACCAACGTCATCGGCAACTCGCTGGCGACCGCCGTGGTGGCGAAGTGGGAAGGCCAGCTCGTCACCGACGCCGAGACGGCGCCGACCATCGGGGAAATGGAGGGCCAGCCGGCGTGACCTCCCGGCGCCTGGGCCGCATCGCGCTCCTCGCCCTCTGCCTGGCCGCGACGGGCGCCGGGGCGGAGGAGGGGGCGGTGCTGACCGGCACCCTGCAAGCCATCCAGCAGCGCGGCGCCGTGCGGGTCGGCTACCGGGACAGCGCGCCGCCGTTCGCGTTCCTCAACAAGGCCGGGCAGCCGGTCGGCTTCTCGCTCGACCTGTGCCGGGGCATCGCGGCCGACATCGCAGGCGCGCTCAATCGCGACTTGCTCGAACCCGGCGCGGCGGACTGGGAGCAGGGCGTCCGCATCGTCCTCGTCCCGGTCGCCGCCGATGCGCGGCTGCCCAAGCTGCTGTCGGGCGAGATCGACCTCGAATGCAGCTCGACGACCGCGACCGAGGAGCGCGCCCGCAGCGTCGCCTTTTCGCCGGTGTTCTTCCTGGCCGGCACCAAGCTGATGGTGCCCGCCGGCTCGCCCGTCGCCTCCTACCGGGACCTCGCAGGCAAGACGGTCGTGGCGGGCACGGGCACCACCAACGCCGGCGTGCTGCGCCGCCTTTCCGCCGAAACGGCGCCGCCGTTCACCGTGACGGAGGCGCCCGACCTCGCCGCCGCGTATGCGGTGCTCGCCGCCGGGCGCGCCGACGCCTTCGCCTCCGACGACATCCTGCTGTCCGGCCTCCGTGCGACGCAGCCGGACGGCCAGCGGTTCCGCATCGTCGGCGACTACCTGTCCTTTGAACCCTACGCCATCGCGCTCCGCCGCGACGACCCGGCGTTCAGCGGCCTCGTGCGGCAAAGCTTCGAGCGCATGGCGCGGGAAGGCACGCTGGCCGCCCTTTACAACCGCTGGCTCACGGAGCCTCTGCCGACCGGCGTGGCCCTGAACCTGCCGATGAGCGCGCACCTGGCCGAGATGTACCGGGCGCTCGGCAGCCCCGACTGACCCGTCCGCCGGCCCGCCCGGAGTGGCAACTGGACTGGCAAAACGCGGCGCACGCACGACATTCCGGCCATGCCACGTCCTTGGGTTCCCCGCCGCGTGCTGGTCACGCCCTCCGCCCTTGCCTGGCCGTCCGGCGCCGCCACCGTGGAGCGCGCCGCCGCCCTCGGGTCCGAGGTCGTGCGGCTCCCGGCCGACCGGCTGAGCGGCCTGCCCGACGCCTACCGCGACGCCAAGACCACGATGGCGGTCGTCACCGCAAGCCCCAGCCGGCGCCGCTTGCAGGCGATCCCGCCCAGCGCCGACTGGCGGTTCGACCTGGCCGAAGGCTGCCCGGCGCATTGCTCCTACTGCTACCTCGCCGGCTCGCTCGCGGGTCCGCCGATCATCCGCGCCTACGCCAACCTGCCCGAGATCCTGGCCGGGTTGCCCGCCGCCCTGGGCCAGGGCCGCGTCACCTCGCTGTCCGCCGGCCGCGCGGCGGAGGGCACGACGTTCGAATGCTCCTGCTACACCGACCCCCTGGCCATCGAGCACCTGACCGGCGGCCTCGCCGCCTGCATCGCGCACTTCGGCGCGTGGGACGCTCCGGTGCAGCTCCGCTTCACCACCAAGTTCGACGCGGTCGGGCCGCTGCTGGGCCTTGCGCACAACCGGCGGACGCGCATCCGCTTCTCGGTCAACGCGCAGGCGGCCGAGCGGCACGAGGGCGGCGCGCCCCGCATGGCGGCCCGGCTCGCGGCGCTCCGCGCGGTGGCCGGGGCCGGCTATCCGGTCGGCCTCACGGTGGCGCCCATCATGCGGGTGCCGGACTGGGCGGCGGCCTACGACCGCCTGTTCGCCGACGTGGCCGCGGCGCTCGACGGCATTCCCCAGGCCGATCTCACGGCCGAGCTGATCACCCACCGCTTCACGCCGAAGTCGAAGGACGTGCTGACCGGCTGGTATCCCGGCAGCCCGCTCGAGATGGACGAGGCGCAGCGGGCGCGCAAGATGACCAGGTTCGGCTCGGTGAAGTGGGTGTTCCCCAAGGAGCAGATGGCCGAGATGCGCGCCACCCTCGAAGCCGCGCTGGCCCGGCGGCTGCCGGCAGCGCGTCTCTTATACTGGACCTGATCCCAAAGCGGAGCGCGTTCTGTCATGGATTTGTCATAAATCTGTAACATGACTGTCGCCGTCGCTGCCTAGGGTGCGGCTGTCCGCAACCGGGCCTGCCGGGCCATGATGCCGCGGCGGCGGCCGTCCCATCGAGGAAAACCGCATGAAACTGATGTCGAAGATGCTGGCGACGGCCGTGCTGGGATGCGCGGTCGCGTTCCCCGCGGCGGCCCAGCAGATCACCGGCGCCGGGGCGTCCTTCCCCAACCCGGTGTACCAGAAGTGGGGCGAGGCGGCGCAGAAGGCGATCAACGTCCAGTTGAACTACCAGTCCGTCGGCTCCGGCGCCGGGCAGACGCAGATCAAGAACCGCACGGTCGATTTCGGCGCGTCGGACGCGCCGATGACGGACGCGGCGCTGAAGGAAGCCAACCTGCTGCAGTTCCCGTCCGTGATGGGCGCCGTGGTCGCCATCGTCAACGTGCCCGGCATCGCCGAGAACCAGCTCAAGCTGACCGGCGACGTGCTGGCCGACATCTACCTCGGCAAGATCGCCAAGTGGGACGACGCGAAGATCAAGGCGCTGAATGCCGGGGTGACGCTGCCGGGCCTGGCGATCGCGCCGGTGTACCGCGCGGACGGCTCGGGCACCACCTTCGTGTGGGTGTCCTACCTGTCGGCGGTGTCGCCGGAATGGAAGGAAAAGGTCGGCATCGGCACCTCCGTGCGCTTCCCCGCCGGCACCGGGTCCAAGGGCAACGAGGGCGTCGCCGGCACGGTGCGCAACACCCGCGGCGCCATCGGCTATGTCGAGAACGCCTACGCGACCCAGAACAAGCTGGTCACGACGCAGTTGCGCAACAAGGCCGGCAGCTTCGTCAGCCCGTCTGCCGAGAGCTTCATCGCCGCCGCCCAGAACGCCGATTGGTCCACGCCGAACTTCGCGGCCAACCTGGTCGACCAGCAGGGCGCCACGAGCTGGCCGGTCGTGTCCCCGACCTTCATCCTGCTGCCCAAGGACCCGAAGGACCCGGCCCGCACGGCGGCGGTGCTGAAGTTCTTCGACTGGGCATACACGAACGGCGGCAAGCTGGCGCAGGACCTCGAATACATCCCGCTGCCCGACAAGGTGCAGGCCGCGGTCCGGGCTGCCTGGAAGACGGAGATCAAGGGTGCGGGCGGCTGACCGCTGACGGCGCCACGACGCCGCCGGGGCCGCTCCGGGCGGCGGCCCCTTTCCTTCGCCCACCCTCTCTTTCCATCGGAATCCCCAGTGCAGCAGGCCATGAGCACCGCCCATCCCGCAATCGGCGCCGCCCCGGCAACGCGGCGGCGCGGCGGCGCGGGCGGCGACGCGGTGTTCGAGTGGATGTGCCGCCTGTCCGGGGTGTTCGTGCTGATCCTGCTCGGCGCCATCATCGTCGAGCTGTTCGTCGGCGCGCTGCCGGCGTTCCGGCAGTTCGGGCTGGCGTTCGTGTGGACCGAGCTTTGGGACCCCGTGGCCGACCAGTACGGCGCGCTGGTGCCGATCTACGGCACCGTCGTCACCGCGGTGCTGGCGATCCTGCTCGCCGTGCCGGTCGCCTTCGGCATCGCCTTCTTCCTCACCGAGCTTGCGCCCGAATGGCTCCGCCGCCCCGTCGGCACCGCGGTCGAGCTGCTGGCGGCGGTGCCCAGCATCATCTACGGCATGTGGGGCTTCTTCGTGATCGTGCCGCTCATGGCGCAATACGTGCAGCCCGCGGTGATCGACAGCGTCGGCACGCTGCCGCTGGTCGGCGGCCTGTTCGCCGGCCCGCCGTTCGGCACCGGCATCCTGACCGCGGCGCTGATCCTCGCGGTCATGGTCATCCCCTTCGTCGCCGCCACCATGCGCGACGTGTTCGACACCGTGCCGCCGGTGTTCAAGGAAAGCGCCTACGGCCTCGGCGCCACGCGGTGGGAGGTGATGCGCAGCGTCGTGCTGCCCTACACCCGGAAGTCCGTGGTCGGCGGCATCATGCTCGGCCTCGGCCGGGCGCTGGGGGAGACGCTGGCGGTCACCTTCGTGATCGGCAACGCCAACCGCGTCACCACGACGCTGTTCGGGCCCGGCAACACCATCGCCTCGCTCGTGGCGCTTGAGTTCGGCGAGGCCGGAGAGGGCAGCCTGAAGCTCTCGGCCCTGCTGGCGCTCGGCTTCATCCTGTTCGTGATCTCGTTCATCGTGCTGGCGGTCTCCCGCCTGCTGCTGCGGCCCCGGGCGAAAGGGGCGTGAGCGTGGGCACGACCCTCGTGGGCCAGCCGCCAAAGGACGAAGCGGCCGCGTCCCGCCTCAACCGGCGCCGGCGCGGGCGGGACCGGATGATGACCGGGCTTGCGGCGGTCTCCACCGTGCTGGGCCTCGTGTTCCTGGTGTCCATCCTGCTCACCCTGTTCTGGCGCGGCTTGCAGGCGATGGGGCCAGCGGTGTTCACGGAGGTCACGCGCCCGCCCGGCTCCGGCGGCGGGCTGCTCAACGCCATCGTCGGCACGGCCATCCAGGTGGGCCTGGGCACGGCCATCGGCACGCCCATCGGCATCCTGGTCGGCACCTACCTGGCCGAATACGCCCGCGGGTCGCGCCTGGGGGACGCGGTGCGCTTCGTGTCGGACGTGCTGCTGTCCGCGCCCTCCATCCTGATCGGCCTGTTCGTGTACCAGTTGCTGGTGCTGCCGTTCCACGGCTTCTCCGGCATCGCGGGCGCCACCTCGCTTGCCATCATCATCATCCCCATCGTGGTCCGCACCACGGAGGACATGCTGCAGCTCATCCCGAACACGCTGCGGGAGGCGGTGATGGGCCTCGGCTCGCCGAGGTGGAAGATGATCACGCTGATCTGCTACCGCTCCGTCATGTCGGGCCTGATCACCGGCGTGCTGCTGGGCATCGCGCGCATCGCCGGCGAGACGGCGCCGCTGCTGTTCACCTCGCTCGGCAACCTCACCTGGTCGGTGAGCCTGACCCACGCGATGTCGAGCCTGCCGCTGACGATCTACGCCTATGCCGGGTCGCCGTACGAGGATTGGGTGTCGCTGGCCTGGACCGGCGCCCTGATCATCACCGTGAGCGTCCTGCTGCTCAACATCATCGCCCGCGTCGTGCTGCGGAAGTCCTGAGGGTTTTCATGAGCGAAACAGCCAACAGCCTGCCCGGGCAGCCCGCCAGGGCCACCTCCGTGGCCGGCGGCATGGGCGCGCGGCCGGGCGCCGTCCTCAACCCGGCGCGGATCGCCATACGCGGCCTCGACTTCTTCTACGGCGCCAACAAGGCGCTGAAGGGCATCGACCTCGACCTGCCGGCCAAGCAGGTCACGGGGATGATCGGCCCCAGCGGCTGCGGCAAATCGACCCTGCTCCGCGTGCTGAACCGCATGTACAGCCTGTATCCCGGCCAGCGCGCCGAGGGCGAGGTGATGATGGACGGGCAGAACCTGCTCGCGCCCGAGATCGACATGAACGAGCTGCGCTCCCGCATCGGCATGGTGTTCCAGAAGCCGACGCCGTTCCCGATGTCGGTCTATGACAACATCGCCTTCGGCGTGAAGCTGCACGAGCAGCTTTCCAGGCCCGCCATGGACGAGCGCGTGGAATGGTCGCTGACCCGGGCGGCGCTGTGGGGCGAGGTGAAGGACCGGCTGTCCGGCCCGGCCATGGGCCTGTCGGGCGGCCAGCAGCAGCGCCTGTGCATCGCCCGCACCATCGCCGTGCGGCCCGAGGTGATCCTGCTCGACGAGCCGACCAGCGCGCTCGACCCCATCAGCACGCTCAAGGTCGAGGAGCTGATCGACGAGCTGAAGCGCGACTTCACCATCGCCATCGTCACCCACAACATGCAGCAGGCGGCCCGCTGCGCCGACCAGGTGGCGTTCTTCTACCTGGGCGAGATGGTCGAGGTGGCCCCGGCCGCGCAGCTCTTTACATCCCCAAAACAGAAGCGCACGCAGGAATACATCACCGGCCGGTTCGGCTGAAGGGAGCGAGCACCATGTCCGAGGCCCAGCACATCGTCAAAAGCTACGGCCAGGAACTGCAGCTCCTGCGCGGCCTGATGACCGCAATGGGCGGCATGGTGGAGAACCAGGTGGCGCTCGCCACCGGCGCCATGCTGCACGGGGACGCCACCGACGCCGCCCGGGCGGTCGAACTCGACCTCCAGGTGGACGAGCAGGAGCGCGAGGCCGAGCAGCTCGTGATCCGCATGCTGGCGCTGCGCCAGCCGCTGGCCGACGACCTGCGGCAGGTGGTCGGCGCCATGAAGATCACCGCGGCGATGGAGCGGATCGGCGACTACGCCAAGAACATCGCCCGGCGCAGCATCGTGCTGGGCGAGTACCGCCTGCCGTTCAGCCTTGCGGGCGTCGCCAACATGTCGCGGCTGGTGCAGGAGAACCTGAAGCTCGTGATCGACGCGATCGGCGAGAACGACGCGGCCAAGGCCGGGCAGGCCTGGCAGGCGGACCTGGCCATCGACGAGATCTACGATTCGATCTTCCGCGAGCTGGTCACCTACATGATGGAGGACGCGCGCAACATCACGCCCTGCACGCACCTGCTGTTCATCGCCAAGAACCTGGAGCGGATCGGCGACCACGCCACCAACATCGCCGAGCACGTCCACTACGCCGTCACCGGCGAGCCGCTGCACGAGAAGCGGCCCAAGAGCGACGGGTCGGCCTACGCCGTGATCCGCCTGCCCGGCGACGCGGACCCCCGCTGATGCTGCCGGCCCCCGCCAGCCTGTCCAAGCCCTGCGTCCTGGTCGTGGAGGACGAGGCGGCATTGGCGACCATGCTGCGCTACAACCTGGAGAAGCAGGGCTTCCGCGTCGAGGAGGCGGTCGATGGCCAGGAGGCGCTGACCCGCATCTCGGAAGGCCCGCCCGACATCGTGCTGCTGGACTGGATGCTGCCGGTCATGTCGGGGATCGAGGTCTGCCGCCAGATCCGCCGCCGCCCGGCCACCCGCGACCTGCCGGTGATCATGGTGACGGCGCGGACGGAGGACCAGGACGCGGTGCGCGGGCTGAACACCGGGGCCGACGACTACATCACCAAGCCGTTCAACATGGACGCGCTGCTGGCGCGGATGCGGGCGCTGCTGCGCCGGGCTGGTGCGGTGCCGGTGCGGGGCCAGCACGTGTTCCACGACATCACCATGGACCTCACCGCCCACCGCGTCCACCGCAACGGACGTCCGATCCACCTGGGGCCGACCGAGTTCCGGCTGCTGGAGTTCCTGATGCAGCACCCGCGCCGGGTGTTCTCGC
>CAXUIQ010000037.1:10420-14512 GCA_964250815.1 uncultured Acetobacteraceae bacterium | reverse complement strand
GTCCAGCAGCGTGGTGCGCACCCATATCGGCCTCACCGGGTCGAAAAAGGGCTGCGACCACGGCCAATGCGGCGCTTGCACGGTGCTGGTGGACGGCCAGGCGGTGCTGTCTTGCCTCACGCTTGCGGCGATGACGCGCGGCCCCGTGACCACCATCGAGGGCGTGGCCAGCCCGGACGGCGCCTTGCACCCCATGCAGCAGGCGTTCATCGACCAGGACGCGTTCCAGTGCGGCTACTGCACGCCGGGGCAGATCATGTCGGCCATCGCCTGCGTGCAGGGCGGCCACGCTGCGACCGACGCCTCGATCCGCGAGTACATGAGTGGCAACCTCTGTCGATGCGCCGCCTACCCGCACATCGTCGCCGCGGTCAACCAGGCCAAAGACGGCATGGGGAGGGCCTGAGCCGATGCGCCCTTTCACCCTGGACCACGCGGCCTCGGCACCCGCCGCGGTTGCGGCTGCCCGTCCCGCCGCCGGGCCGCGCGTGCCGCCCACCGCGGCGCCCGCCCAGTTCATCGCCGGCGGCACGCAGATGCTCGACCTGATGAAGCTCGACGTGATGCAGCCGGCGGCGATGGTCGATATCAACGCGCTCGCCGCAACGCATGGCCGCATCGAGGCGCGGCCCGACGGCTTGCACCTCGGCGCGCTGGTGCGGATGAGCGAGGCGGCGGCGCATCCGGCCATCCAGCGCGACTACCCGGTGATCGCCGAGACGCTGCTGATGGCCGCAAGCCCGCAGCTCCGCAACACGGCCAGCCTGGGCGGCAACGTCCTGCAACGCACGCGCTGCACCTACTTCCGCGACACCGGCTGGGCGCAGTGCAACAAGCGCGAACCCGGCAGCGGCTGCGCGGCGCTGGACGGCGTGAACCGCAAGCACGCCGTGCTGGGAGTGAGCGACCGGTGCATCGCCGCCTATTCCGGGGACTTCGCCCAGGCGCTGGTGGCGCTCGGCGCGGAGGTGCAGTGCCTCGGACCGAACGGCGCGCGCACGATTCCCTTCGCCGATCTGCACACCGGCTCCGACAACCCGCATACGGAAACGGTGCTGGCGCCGGGCGAGCTGATCACCGGCTTCCGCGTGCCGGCGGGGCCTTGGACCCGGCGCTCCACCTACGTGAAGGTGCGGGACCGCGAGTCGTACGCCTATGGCCTGGCGACCGCCGCCGTCGCGCTCGACATCGGGGGCGGCGTGGTGCGGGAAGCCCGGATCGGCCTGGGCGCCGTGTCCTACAAGCCCTGGCGGGCGCACGAGGCGGAGGCCCTGCTGCGCGGCAAGCCGTTGACGGAGGACACCGCCGCCGCGGCGGCGCAGGCCGCTTTTGCCGGTGCACGCCCGCGCCAGGGCAACGCCTACCTGATCGACCTGGGCCGCCGCACCCTGGCGCGTGCCCTCATGCAAGCTGGCCGGATGGAGGCCTGAGATGACCGACGCCACCGAAGCCCAGATCATGCCGCAAGGCGCGCCGCCGAGCGCGGCCAAGCCCGAGTTCGGCGCCGCGACTTCCCGCGTCGATGGCCGGCTGAAAGTCACCGGGGCCGCGCGCTACGCTTCCGACCTTTGGGGCGGGGCCAACCCGGCGCACGCCTACCTCGCCACCAGCACGGTCGCCCGCGGCCGGATCACCGGGATCGACGAGACCGACGCCCGCAAGGTGCCGGGCGTGCTCGACATCCTGACCTACAAGAACGTCGGCGACCGGATCAAGCCCGGCAAGATCTTCTCGCAGAAGGGCTACATGGGCAGCAGCATCGCGCCGCTCGCCTCCGACCGGGTGCAGTACGACGGGCAGATCGTGGCCCTCGTCGTCGCCGAAACGTTCGAAGGGGCGCGGGAAGCGGCCTGCCGCCTGCGCATCGAGTATGCGGCGGAAACGCCGTCCGCGACCTTCGACAGCCCGGGCCTCCGGACCATCTCCGCCGAGGAAGCATCCCGCGAGGGCGAGCAGCCCGGCGAGGAGAAGCCCAAGGTCGGCGACGCCCAAGCCGCCCTCGCCGCGGCGGCGGTCACGGTGGACCAGCACTACGCGACGCCGACCCAGCACCACAACCCCATCGAGCTGTTCACCACCGCCTGCGCTTGGGCCGACGGCAAGCTGACGGTGTGGGAGCCGTCGCAGAACATGTACGGGTTCCAGAACGGCCTGGCGGAGCAGTTGGGCATCCAGCCCTCCGACATCCGGGTGATCTCGCCTTACGTCGGCGGCGCGTTCGGCTCGCGCGGGTCGCTGACGCAGCGCACCGCGCTGGTGGCGCTGGCGGCGCAGCGGGTGCGCCGCCCGGTGCGGCTGGAAACCACGCGCAGCCAGGGCTTCACCATCGCGACCTACCGGGCCGAGACCCGGCACCGTATCCGCCTGGGCGCGGGCGCGGACGGCAAGCTGCAGGCGCTGATCCACGAGGGCTGGGAGGTCAGCTCCCGCCCGGACAACTACAAGGTGGCCGGCACCGACGCCTCCACCCGGCTCTACGCCTGCCCGAACGTGGATTCCGAGGTGTACATTGTCCACGCCGACCGCAACACGCCGGGCTTCATGCGCAGCCCGCCGGAGCTGCCGTACCTGTTCGCGCTCGAATCCGCGATGGACGAGCTGGCGGTGGCGCTGAACATGGACCCGGTCGAGCTGCGCCGGGTCAACGACACGATGCAGGAGCCGATCAAGGGCCTGCCCTACACGTCCCGCACCCTGATGCCCTGCTTCGACGCCGCCGCCCAGGCGTTCGGCTGGGAGAAGCGCGATCCGCGGCCCGGCTCGATGCGGGATGGCGAGTGGCTGGTCGGCTTGGGCTGCGCCACCACGATGTACCCGAGCCAGATGGGGCCGGCGACGGCGCGGGTGGTCCTGACGCCGCAGGGCACGGTCAAGGTGCAGACCGCCGGGCACGAGATCGGCACCGGCATCACCACCGTGCTCGCGCTGATGGCCGTCTCCAACCTGGGCGTCGAGATCGGCAAGGTCACGGTGGAGGTGGGCGACAGCGCCCTGCCGCCTGCCCCGGTCGCCGGCGGGTCCAACAGCACGGCGAGCATCGGGACGGTGGTGGCCAAGGCCTGCGAGCAGATCCGCGCCCGCATCGCCGAGGCGGCCGTCGCGGCGGAGGACGGCCCGTGCCGCGGCATGGACCCGGCCCGGCTCGTGCTGGCCGACGGTGCCCTGCGCGCGCCGGACGGCGGCCCGTCCGAGCCGCTGGACGAGGCCATGGGCCGTGCGGCCGGCGGCGCCATTGAGGCCTATGCCGAGAACATCCCGCACGGCGTGCCGGATGGGGCGCTCAAGAAGCTCTATCAGGGCCAGGCCACGCTGATGGGCGGCGCCAAGCTCAAGGACCGCATCCAGTTCGCCTTTGGCGCGCAGTTCGTCGAGGTCCGGGTCAACGCCCGGACGCGGGAGGTGCGGGTGCCGCGCCTGGTCGGCGCCTACGCCGCCGGGCGCATCGTCAACCCGAAGGCGGCCAAGAGCCAGTTGATGGGCGGCCAGATCTGGGGGATCGGTGCCGCGCTGCACGAGGCCACCGAGATCGACCGCCGCGCCGCGCGCTACGTCAACGCCGACCTGGCGGAGTACCTGATCCCGGTGAACGCCGACGTGCAGGAGGTCACGACGATCGTGCTGCCGGAGCAGGACGGCGAGGTGAACCCGCTGGGCATCAAGGGAATCGGCGAACTGGGCAACGTCGGGCTGAACGCGGCGGTGGCGAACGCCGTGTTCCACGCGACGGGCGTGCGCGTCCGCGAGCTGCCGATCCGGATCGAGAAGCTGCTGGACGCCTCAGCCGTCCCCGCCTGACATCGCCGGCTGCTTCGCCGGGAGGCGGCGCACGGCCTCGATGGCGACATCGGGTTCGAGGCGCCGTTTCAGCGACAGGTCGGCGCGGGCCATGGCGATGCGGCCGTCCGGCGCGACCACGAAGGTGGAGGACAGCGGCAAACGCCACGTGCCGGTCCCGTTGATATGGGGCAAGTCGTGCCCCAGCCGGAGATACAGCGGCCGGATGATTTCGGGCAGCTCGACCATCAGGCCGTAGCGGTCCGCCACGGCGCTGCCGGGGTCGGACAGCACGGAATAGGCCAGGAGGTCGCGCTC
>CAXUIQ010000037.1:6933-10320 GCA_964250815.1 uncultured Acetobacteraceae bacterium | reverse complement strand
AGGTCCGCCGGCGCCATGCGGCTGCGCATGCCTTCGTAGAACCGTTGAAGCTGCTCCCCCAGGGATAGCTGCCCCTCGCTCATCGCTTGCCTCCATTTTGTTCGTTGGTGCTGAAATGGCTTATGCAGCGTTCTTTGGGAAGTTGCCGAACCCGGTAACATTCATGCACAGGGATTTGAAGCAGTGGATTTGCTGGCTGGCCTGCGCACCTTTGTCCGAGTCGCGGAATCCGGGTCGTTCTCGGCGGTGGCGCGGGAGATGGGCGCGACGCAGCCCGCCGTGTCCCGCCAGATCAGCGCGCTGGAGCAGCACCTGGACGCCCGGCTGATCCAGCGCACCACCCGCAGCCTGACGCTGACGGAGGACGGGCGCGACCTCCTGGACCATGCGCGACGGGTGCTGGACTGCGTGGAGGAAGCGGAAATGGCGGTCGGCCGCCGCCAGGGCGCGCCGAGCGGCCTGATCCGCATCGCGGCGCCCGCGACCTTCGGGCGGCTCTACGTCGCGCCGCGCATGCGCCGGCTGCTGGACCGCTACCCCGAGCTGTCGGTCGAGCTGCACATGTCGGACAGCGTCACCGA
This sequence comes from uncultured Acetobacteraceae bacterium, assembly GCA_964250815.1. GTDB lineage: Bacteria > Pseudomonadota > Alphaproteobacteria > Acetobacterales > Acetobacteraceae > CAHJXG01. Next base: position 9,739 of record CAXUIQ010000037.1, on the reverse strand, counting down.
CATGATCGCAGCGGGGATCGACCTCGCCATACGTGGCGGCCCGGTCCACGAGGCCAGCCTGGTCGCCCGGCGCATCGGCTCCTCCGCCCGGGCCGTCGTGGCCTCCGCCGAGTACCTGGAGCGCAACGGCACGCCGGCGCAGCCGTCCGACCTTGCGCGGCACTCCTGCATCGCCTTCCTGCAAGGCGCCGCGCCGAACGAGTGGCGGTTCAACGGACCGGACGGCGCCGTGGCCGTCGGGATCGCCGGGCGCTTCCGCACCGACAGCACGGAAGCGGTGCGGGAAGCGGTGGCCGCCGGCCTCGGCCTGGCGCTCGGCCCTGCCTGGGTGTTCGGCGACGACCTGACGAGCGGCCGGGTGCGGCCCGTGCTGCAACGCTACCAGGCGGAGCAGGTGTCGATCCACGCGGTCTATCCGTCCCGCCGCCACCTTGCGCCGCGGACGCGGGCCGTCATCGACTTCCTGCTGGACGAGTTCCGCCTTGATCCGGCCATCTCGACCTACGGCGAGACCTGAGCGGCCCAAACTTCCCGGCCCATACTTCCCCGCATGGATGTTGTGAGCAGGCGCGGCATTCTGCATGGCTCGCGCGGTCCCAGATCCCGTGGCGTTGGCGGCGTCACGTCGGAGGCCCGCCACGCAGGACCGTAGGCCCGCCTATCCCGACGGACCTCCTGTTTTCAGGAGAGACCACACCATGAAGACCATCTTGCTTGCCACCCTGGCCGCCACCGCCTTGGCGCTGCCCGCCCTCGCCGGCGAGGGCAACGGCGAGCCGTTCCCGATGTACGACGCCGGCACGACGACCGCTGCCAGGTCGATGCACACGGACGTCGGCTCGAACGCCTACCCGGGCGTCGCGGGCCGGTCGGGTTCGGGGCTCAACCTTTACGCGGCTGGCGTCGTGCCCGTCACCGGGTCGGAGCAGCCGGCCCAGACCGCGAACTCGCTGCCGCGCGGGTTTGACCGCGGCCTGCCGGCCTATGTCCAGCGGCTGCCGACGCGCTCGAACGTCGCGGTCGAGAACAGCATCTACCTGCCGCGGAGTTGACGGCGCCGGGGCGCTTGGGACGCCATGCGCCCCGCTCCGTTTTCCTGGCAGGCGGTCGTTACACCACAAGCCCGTATGCTGCCAGCCCGACTGGGGCTGACGAGGTTTGGCTGGCGTTCATCTGCGTCTCGATCAAATAGCGCTTGGCGAACGTCTCGACGAAGTTCTTGTCCTTGAACTTCGTGATATCGACCTGGCTGGTGATCGCTTTTTCTTGCGCATTCAATGACTGGTTCGCGATCTCCAGCGGGATGCCGAGCGTCGTGGTCACCACCCGGCGCAGCACCGGGTCGCCCAGGATGTCGTCCACGTTCTTCGCGTTCGCCACCGTGGTGCGGAAGGTCAGCGCGTCCGACAGCCCGGGCGTCGCCGCATCGAGCGACTGGCGCCAACTGACCTCGGCATAGGCGTTGGATATGGTGTCGAGCACCTTGGGGTTCTGTATGACCGCAAGCCCCTTGGTGGCGAAGTTGTAGGCGGCGGCCGTGGACTTCCAGGCCGTATTGGTGAGCTGGTTGGCCAACGACTTCGGGTCGCTGGTGTTGGACATCAGCGCCTTGGTCACGAGACCGGTGGAGCCGATCTGGTCCCCGAGGCCGTTGGCGGTCAACAGGACTTTTTGCACGGCCGGGTTCGCCAGCAGGGTCTTTACGTCCTTGGCGCTCGCGACGGCCTTGCGGAACGCGGCCACGTCGCGTTGCACCGCGGGCTGCTTCGCCTCGGCCGCAATGTCCTTCGTCTGGTTCTGCTCCGCCAGCTTCAGCGCGAGGACGGGATCGCCGCCCGAGACGCCGCCGGACGAGGAGAACCCATACAGGACGCTGAGGTCGATGCCGCCGACCGTGCCGCTCATGGCACGCCGGACAGCCCGGCGGTGATGTCCTCGTTCACTGCGATCAGGAAGGCGAAGTCAGGCGCCGGCTGCTGCATCTCCCGCTGCAGCGCCTTGCCCACCGAGACGATCGACGCCCGCAGCGTCTCTGGCAGAGCGTTCGCCGGGTCGCGCATCAGGTCGCCGACCATCATCCACAGCCGGGTGTTGTCGCTGAGCGCCTTGACCTTCTCCATCTGCGTGCCGTCCTGGGCCGCGCGGAGCGCCCCGGTGGCGCGGCGGAACACGTCGGCTTCCTGCTCCCGCGGGGTGCGGTGGGCGGATGCGGCGCGGTAGGCGCGGGCGGCTTGGAACTGCTGCATGGCGGTGGTCCCTATTGGATGGTGGCTTGGGGCTTGGCGCTGCGGCCGAGCACGCTGTCCTCGTGCCGGATGATCCGCCGGGCGAGCTTCAGGGCGGCGTAGCAGTCATCCGCCTCGACGGAGGCCAACATGCGGTCCAGGATCTCGCACGCCAGTGCGGACGTGGTTGCGGCGCGGAAGTCGGCGATGGTGGCGCGGGCCTGCTCTTGGCCGTGGGCACGCTCTTCTTCCGTGCCAATGTAGGCGAGCTGCAGGGCGAAATAGATGCGGCGCGCCGGGCTGTCGGCGTGTTCCGGGGCCATGATCTGCTTGCCGAACATGAACCTGGCGCGGGTGGTCAACTCGACCCGGCTGCGGGTGCGGAAACGGAAGGAGGCCCCGTTCACGATGATCGCCTCGCCGGCGTGCAGTTCAAGGACTAGGTTCGTCATGCGGGCTTTCCGAGTGTTTGAGGGCCTCGATGCGAGGGGAAAGGGCCGGGGGGGGGGGGGGGGGGGGGGCGGGGGGGGGGCGGGGGGGGGGGGGTGGGGGGGGGGCGGGGGGGGCGGGGGGGGGGGGGG
>CAXUIQ010000037.1:0-6923 GCA_964250815.1 uncultured Acetobacteraceae bacterium | reverse complement strand
TCGGAAAGAGTTGGCGGCGTTCAAGCATGGCGGCCCTCGAGGGGGGGGCAACGGGCGGGCGGCGGGCGTCTTGCCCGCCGCCGGGTAGGCGAGGTTACTTGAACAGGCTGAGCAGGCTCTGCGGCGCCTGGTTGGCCATCGACAGCGCCTGGGTGCCGAGCTGCTGCTTGATCTGCAACGCCTGCAGCTTGGCCGACTCTTTCGACAGGTCGGCATCGACCAAGGCGCCCATGCCGGCGTTCAGGCTGTCGATCTTCGAGTTGTTGAACGTGATCGTCGCGTCCAGCCGGTTCGAGTCCGCACCCGTCTGGTTCAGTTGGTTCGCGATGCCCTTCAGCGCCGTGCTGAACGCCGTGGCGCCAGTGGTGGCGGTCAACGCCGTGGCCGCCGAGGTCTGGTCGGCGCCCGCTGCGATGGTCCCGAACGAGTCCACCCCGGAGGCCGAGCGGCTGAACGTCGAGCCGATCAGGCTCGCCAGCGTATTGGCCAGCCCGCTGTTGTCCGCAGCCGCGATCGACACCGTGGCGCCCTCCTCGCTGCTGACCACCGTCCGGCCCGTGCCGGCCGTGGGCGTAGCGCCCGCGGTCTTGCCCAGCAGGGTTTGGCCGTTGTAGGTCGAGCCGTCCACGTAGTCGGCCACTTGGCTCACCAAGGACTTGTAGGACGCGACATACTGGTCGCGCGTGTCCTGGGTGATGCTGTTGTCGCCGATCTTGACCAGCAAATTCTTGGCCGTGTTCACGCTGTCGGAGATCTTGCCCAACGCGCTGAGCGCCGTGCCGACCAGGCCCTTGGCGCTGCCAAGCTGGTCGTTCACGCTGGTCAGCGCGCCGACATCCGAACGCACCCGCTGCGCGACGGCATAGGCGGCGCCGTCGTCGGTGGCATCGGCCACGCGCAGGCCCGTGGAGATGCGCTTTTGCGTCGCCTGGAGCTGCGTGTTGGTGGAGTTCAGCGACTGCAGCGCAACCTGCGCGCCGATGTTCGTGTTAACCGAGTTCAAAGCGAAAGTCATGATGATTTACCTCATCGGCCCGCACGCGACCCAGTCGGTGCGGCCCGTTTTCCGTTCACAACCCCGGGTTTTGCCGGAGTGAATGCAGTCTCGCCGAAAATGATTAACGAGCTGCAAACAGGAACGAAAAAAGAAACCGAAAAAGCGGCGGCGTGCATCCGGCGATCCGCCGATGCAGCCAGGTTTCCGGCGACGGCCCCAACTTGTTGCGCTTGCCGATCGTGAACCGCGGCGCTGCACACCCGCGCCGGCTTCCCATATCCCAGCCATGCACCCGACCGTCCGCGTGATCGACTTGGAAACCACGGGTTCCCGCCCGCCCGACGACGGCGTGGTGGAGATCGGCTGGCAGGACGTGGCCGACGCCGGCCGGGACGGCTGGCAGCTCGCCCCGGAGCGCGGCGCGCGCTTCGTCAACCCAGGCCGCCCGATCCCGTCCCGCACCGCCGCCGTCCACCACATCATCGACGCCGACGTGGCCGACAGCCCACCTTGGCTCACCGTTTCGCCGCCGATCCTGGCGGCGCCAGGCCTCGTGGCGCTGGCGGCGCACCGCGTCGAGTTCGAGCGGCGGTGGTGCGTCGATGCCCTGACCGGCGGGCTGCCGTGGATCTGCACCTGGAAGTGCGCGCTGCGGCTGTGGCCGGAGATGCCGTCGCATTCGAACCAGGGGCTGCGCTACGAGCGCCTGCCAGCCGGTCTGGACCGCGCGCTGGGCCTGCCGGCGCACCGGGCGGGGCCGGACGCCTACGTGACGGCGCACCACCTGCGCGACATGCTGAACGAGGCCGGGCTGGACCAGCTCCTCGCGTGGTCGCGGGAGCCGGCGCTGCTGGTCCGCGTGCCGTTCGGCCCGTACCGCGGGCGGCGCTGGGCGGACCTCGACGACGCGGCGCTCGACGCCATCCTGGAGCGCAACAGCGACCGCGACGTGCGCTTCACCGCCCGGCACGAGCGCGACCGCCGCCACGCCGCCAGCCCGGCGCCGACGCCGCAGGCCGTGCTGCTGTAGCGCTACCCGTTCGTGCCGCGGCCGGGCTATGCTCGCCCGGCATTGCGCAGGAGCGGACATGTTTCGGGCCACCGTCGGCGGCGAGCGGCACTGCTTTCCAAGTCTCGCCGCCTTGATGGCGGAAGCGACGCCGCTTCGCAGCGGCGACCAGCTCGCCGGGCTTGCCGCGGACAGCCAGGCCCGCCGGGTCGCGGCGCAATGGGCGCTGGCCGACCTGCCGCTCACCGAGTTCCTGAGCAGCGCCGTGGTGCCGTACGAGGCCGACGAAGTGACGCGGCTGATCCAGGACACCCACGACTCCGCCGCCTTCGCCCCGGTCCGGCACCTGACGGTCGGCGGCTTCCGCGAATGGCTGCTTTCGGACGCAGCGACGACGGAGGCGCTGGCGGCCCTGGCGCCGGGCCTGACCCCGGAGATGGTGGCCGCCACCAGCAAGCTCTGCCGCCTGCAGGACCTGATGGTGGCGGCGAGCCGGGCGCGGGTGGTGACGCGGTTCCGCGGCACGCTGGGCCTGCCCGGGCGGCTCTCGACCCGCTTGCAGCCCAACCACCCGGCCGACGACCCGCGGGGCATCGCGGCGAGCGTCCTGGACGGCCTGCTGCTCGGCTCCGGCGACGCCTGCATCGGGGTGAACCCGGCCACCGACAGCCCCGAGCGCACCCACGCGCTGCTGTCGCTCCTCGACGAAATCCGGCAAACGCTTGCGATCCCGACGCAAACCTGCGTGCTGGCGCACGTGACCACCACGATGGAGCTGATGCGCCGCGGCTCGCCGGTCGATCTGGTGTTCCAGTCGGTCGCGGGGACGGAGGCCGCGAACGCCGGTTTCGGCATCACGTTGGCCTTGCTGGACGAGGCGCACGCGGCGGTCGCGGCGCGGCACCCCGGCTTGAACGCCATGTATTTCGAGACCGGGCAAGGCAGCGCCCTGTCCTCCGGCGCGCATCACGGGGTGGACCAGCAGACGCTGGAAGCCCGGGCCTACGCCGTCGCCCGGCGCTACAGCCCGCTGCTGGTCAACACGGTGGTGGGCTTCATCGGGCCGGAGTACCTGTTCGACGGCAAGCAGATCACCCGGGCGGGCCTGGAGGACCACTTCTGCGGCAAGCTGCTGGGCCTGCCGATGGGGGCGGACGTATGCTACACCAACCATGCCGAGGCCGATGGGGACGACGCCGACGCGCTTCTGGCGCTGCTGGCGGCGTCCGGCATCAACTTCGTCATGGGCGTGCCCGGCGCCGACGACATCATGCTCGGCTACCAAAGCACCTCCTTCCACGACGCGCTGGCGATGCGCGAGCTGCTGGGCCGCCGCCCGGCGCCGGAGTTCGAGGCGTGGCTGGGGGAGCAGGGCTTGCTGGACGGGGCCGGGCGCGTCCGTCCGCCGGGCCTTTCGCCGCGGTTGTCCCAGCGGTTCCAGTCGCTGCTGGCCGCCGCGTGACCACCGACCCGGCCTGGACGCCGCTGCGGGCGCTGACGGCCGCGCGGATCGGCCTGGCGCGCAGCGGCGCGTCGCTCGGCACCGGGCCGCTCCTGGAGTTCCGCCTGGCCCATGCGCGGGCGCGCGACGCGGTGCACCACGAGCTGGGCACATTGCCGGCGTTGGAAGCGTTGGGCCTGCCGGTGGTGGCGGTGCGCAGCCGGGCCGCCGACCGGCGCACTTTCCTGCTGCGCCCGGACCTGGGCCGCGCCTTGGACGACAGCGCCGGCCCTGTCCTTGCGCCCCATGCCGGGGCGCATGGCCTGGCCGTGACCGTGGCGGACGGCCTTTCGGCGCTGGCCGTCGAGCGGCACGCGGCCCCCGTGCTGGCGGCGCTGCTGCCGGCATTGCGCGCGGGCGGCTGGGAGCTGGCGCCGCTGGTGGTGGCGCGCCAGGCGCGGGTGGCGCTGGGCGACGCCGTGGCACGCACGCTGGGCGCGGGCGCGGCACTGGTGCTGATCGGGGAGCGTCCGGGCCTGTCCGCGCCGGACAGTCTGGGCGCCTACCTGACTTGGGCGCCCGGCCCCGGCACGACGGACGCGGACCGCAACTGCGTGTCCAACATCCGCCCGGACGGGCTGGGGTATGGGGAGGCCGCTTGGAAGCTGGCGTTCCTGCTGGACCGGATGCGGGCGCCGGGCGGGTCTGGGGTGCGGCTCAAGGACGAGTCTGACCGGGCGGCGCCGGGAGCTTTGGCCGGTCCTGACCGCACTCCGTGAACCTGTCAAAGTTTCCGAGGCCGTGAGCGGATGCCCAGCTTAGATATTGACGGCTGCAATCCTCGTGTGGCCTGATCCCTTCGGCTGGATGCGGCCTGCCGCTTGCGCCCGACAGGGTTTGGTGAACGCATCATCGCGAGATCGTCGTCCCTTCCGCTCGACGGGCAGGCCGGTCAGCAACGCAGGCACTGACACACCCTTCTTGGTCTGCCCCGAGGTCGGGAGACAGGAATGCGCGACTATCGCGATGCCAAGATCATGGTGGCCGCTTTGCGGCAGATGCTCCGGGACAAGCAAGTCAACCTGCCGCATGGCGAGTGCCTTGAAGTCGTGGCGGGGCAGTTCGGCTTGAAAAGCTGGAACGTCCTGGCGAGCAAGATTGACGCGGCACGGGCCCAGCACTCACCCAAGTTGCCTTGGCCGATTGGCTGGTGGTCGTCGGGGACCCGTGCAGACCTTTACGAGATGGGCGTTGACCCGGAGGTGCGATGGAGGGGGCGCGGCGTGGCACTGATCAGATCGCGGCACCCGGATGAGCCGCTCGCCTACGCCGCCGGGGTATTCGCGACGTTGATGCAGTCGGTGGACGCGGCAAGCTATCGTGGGAAGCGGCTTGCCATGGATGCGGACCTTCGGTCCATGGATGTCGCTGGCGCAGCATCGATCTGGTTCCGGGTGGACAGGGCGCCGGGCCAACTGATCGCCTTCGACAACATGGAGACACGTGCGGTCGGTGGGCCTCTGGTTGGAAGCCAGGATTGGACGAACCGCCGGATCGTCCTCGATGTCGAGGGCGAAGCGGCGACGCTGAACTATGGTTTCATGCTGCGCGGGGTTGGCAGCGTCTGGGCAGCAAACGTCCGGTTGGCCGAAGTCGGCTTGGACGTCCCGGTTACGAGTACGGGCAGCAGGAAGCTTGATCGGCCCGATAACCTCGACTTTTCACGCATGGCGGGGGCGCGATGACCACTTCGCCGCAAAGCTGTCTGTTTTGGGCCTCCCTGACACGGCTGAGCTGAGACGCATACCTAGCACCGCAGCCAACCCTACCCTATCTAGACTAGACTTAGTCCAGATAGGAGCGGCTATGCAGGCGATCAACATCCATGCCGCCAAAACCCAGCTCTCTCGATTGGTGGATGAAGCTGCATCTGGCAAAGAAATCATCATCGCCCGTGCCGGCAAGCCAGTCGCCAAGCTCGTGCCGCTGTCCCCTCCTGCTGCACAGCGGCGCGTGCTCGGTCGCCTTGTGGGGCAACTAATCGTGCCCGCGGACTTCGATGCGCCGCTCTCCGACGATGTGCTTGACATTTTTGAAGGGCGCTGATGCGCCTGCTGCTCGACACGCACGTCCTGCTTTGGGCGCTTGGCAATCCAGCCCGCCTGGACGGCACAATACGCGATCTTTTGGAGGATGCTGCCAACGAGGTCCTGTTCAGCGCTGCCAGCATCTGGGAGATCGCCATCAAAGCCGGTCTCGGGCGTGCGGATTTCACGGCACGGCCCGAGCAGGTCGCCCGGGAGGCGCGTCTGACAGGGTTTGTGGAACTCCCCGTCAGCGCTGATGCCGCTGCCCGGGTCGCCGACTTGCCGCCATATCACCGCGATCCGTTTGATAGGCTGCTGGTGGCACAGGCCATGGCCGAACCGGCGCGGCTCTACACCGTCGATGCGCTGCTGCCGCCCTATTCTGAGCTGGTGGAACTGATCGGATGACGGAGCGCCGCGTCACGACCGACGGGACGGCAATGCCCCTTCACTCCACCCCCATCACCAACCCTTCGATGTCGTGCTTCTGCGTCACCGGCACCAGCGTGTCCACCACCCGGCACACAAGGTGGTCCCGGACCGGTTGCGGCAAGGCATCGTAGTAATCCCGCGTCGCCATCATGTCGTGCAGCGCGGCGTGCCCGGCGCCCGGCGCATCGACGCCCAGCACCAGCACCGGACGCGAGACCGGCGACGGGTGCGCAGTGCCGCGATGCACGGTGAGCGCCGAGCGGCAGGAGATGTCGCCCATCTCCGGATACTTCTTCACCCCGCGCGCCGCGAACCGCGGCCACTCGCTCCGGTCGGGGAACATGCCGTGCTTCCAGGCGCGCCCGTCCTCCCATTGCGTGCCGGGCGCGACCTCGAACGGCCCCATGTCGGGCGTGACATCGACGCCGGTGAGGTTGAAGGCCAGCGAGGTGATGCGGCGGCCCTCGTAGGTCTCCGGCGGCGAGGGGAAGTCCCGATGCCAAGGTTGGTTCTTGGCGCCCTGGAACGGGGTGTCGAAGCCGACCTCGACGATCTCATACTGCGGCCCGAGCACGGCCTCGCACATCGCGGCGACCCAGGGATGGGTCACGAGATCGACGAAGCCCTGCATCTCCTGGGGATGGATCTCGACATACCAGCGCCGCGGACCGCGTCCGACCGCGCCGCCCGGGCGCTGGATGGCGGCCCAGAAGGCGGTCATCATGTCCTCCCGCATCTGCTCGACCCAATCGCGCGGGAACGCGCCCTTGAGACCGGTCACGCCGTCGCGCATCAGCGCCGCGACCGCGCCCTCCACGTCGGCTGCCGGCTCGGCGGTGCGGCTTGCTGCTTCGGACATCGGCTTCTCCCTTTGCTTTGCCGGGCAGGGTACTCGCTATGCCGGCCTTCGTCACGCCTGGCGCCGCACCACCTGCCGTCCCACCGCCGCGCCCACCA
>CAXUIQ010000036.1:11801-14537 GCA_964250815.1 uncultured Acetobacteraceae bacterium | reverse complement strand
GCACGGTCGCGCCCATGCCGACAAAGGCGCGGTCGTGCAGCCGGCACGCATGGACGATCGCCGCGTGGCCGACCGTCACGTCGTCGCCGATCACGCAGACCCACTCCGGGCCGGCGTTCACGTGCACGATCGTGCCGTCCTGGATGTTGCTGCGCGCGCCCACCGCGATGCGGTTGGTGTCGCCGCGCAGCACGCAGCCGAACCAGACGCTGCTGCGCGCGCCCAGCCGGACGTCGCCGATCACGGAAGCGGTCGGCGCCACCCAGGCGTCCTCGGCGATCCGGGGCACGACGCCCTCCCACGCGAACAGCGGGCCTGCGCGGTCAGCCGGCATCGGCCATCTCCTGCGCCGCGGGCTGATCGAGGCCCAGCATCAGGCGCAGGTTCTGCACCGCGGCGCCCGACGCCCCCTTGCCCAGGTTGTCCAGCCGGGCGACCAGCACCGCATGGCCTTCCCGGTCGTTGCCGAACACGCGCAGCTCCATGGTGTCCGTGTCGTTCAGCGCCGTCGCCTCCAGCGTGCCCGCAGGCTCCGGCGGCAGGACGCGCACCAGGGAGCTGCGGCGGTAGCGGGCGGCGATGGCGTCGTGCAGGTCGCCCAGGCTTGGACGGCCCGGCAGCGTGTGGAGGTGCAGCGGCACCGACACCAGCATGCCCTGCCGCGCGTGTACGACCGAAGGCACGAAGATCGGGCGCCGGGCGAGCCGGGCATGGAGTTGCAGTTCGGGCACGTGCTTGTGCTCCAAGCCCAAGGCGTACAGCTCGAACGCCGGGCCGCCTTGCGCCTCGTGCGCCTCGATCATGGAGCGTCCGCCCCCGGAGTAGCCGCTGACCGCGTTGACCGACAAGGGATGGCCAGGCGGCACCAGCCCGGCATCCACCAAGGGGCGCAGCAGCGCGATGGCGCCGGTCGGGTAGCAGCCGGGGTTGGCGACCCGCGCCGCCTGGGCGATCCGTGCCGGCTGCCCTGGCGTAAGTTCGGGAAAGCCGTAGGCCCAGCCGGGGTCGCAGCGGTGCGCCGTGCTGGCGTCCAGCAGCTTCGGCGCGCGGCTCCCCAAGCTGTCGGCCAGCGCGGTGCTTTCCCGCGCCGCCGCGTCCGGCAGGCACAGCACGACCAGATCGACTGACGCCATCAGGTCGCGGCGCGCTTCCGGGTCCTTGCGGTGGGCCGGGTCGATGCTGCGCAGGGCCACGCCCGGCACGGCGGCCAGGCGTTCCCGGATGCCCAGGCCCGTCGTGCCGGCCTCCCCGTCGATGAACACGGTGGCGGGCGGCAGGGTAGTGGGCATGGCGGTCCTCCTGTGGTGCGTGCGGCCGGGCCGCATGGGGCCGGAACGCGAAAGGGGGCGGCCCGATGCGGACCGCCCCCTTTTTGTCGAACATCGTCCTTGTCGAGCGTCGGGTGCGCGGCTACCGCTTGCTGAACTGGAAGCTGCGTCGGGCCTTGGCCCGGCCGTACTTCTTGCGCTCCACCACGCGGCTGTCGCGGGTCAGGAAGCCCGCAAGCTTCAGCACGCCGCGCAGGTCTGGCTCGTAGTACGTCAGCGCCCGGCTGATGCCGTGGCGCACCGCGCCGGCCTGGCCGGACAGCCCGCCGCCGTTGCAGGTGCAGAACACGTCGAACTGGTTGTAGCGGTCGGTCACCAGGAAGGGCTGGGTGATCAGCATGCGCAGCACCGGGCGGGCGAAGTACTGGCCGACGCGCTTGCCGTTGACGCTGATCTCGCCCTTGCCGGGCTTGATCCACACGCGGGCGATGGCGTTCTTGCGGCGGCCGGTCGCGTAGCTGCGGCCCAGCGCGTCGCGCTTGGCTTCCCGCTTCGGCGCGTCGCTGGTCTCGATGGCCGTGGCGACCGCAAGGTTTTTCAGGTCCGCCAGCGTGCGGGTCGGCGCCTCGTCTTGGGTGTCGGACATCCTCAGACCCTCTTGTTCTTGGAATTCATGGCGGCGACGTCCAGCGGCTTCGGCTGCTGGCCGTCATGCGGGTGGGTCGCGCCGGCATAGACATGCAGGTGCCGCATCTGCTGGCGCTGCAAAGGGCCGCGGGTGATCATCCGCTCGACGGCCTTTTCGATCACGCGCTCGGGGTGCTTGCTTTCCAGGCGCTGGCGCACGCTGCGGCCCTTGATCCCGCCGGGGAAGCCGGTGTGGTAGTAGAAGATGCTCTGGTCGGCCTTGTTGCCGGTGACGCGCACCTTCTCGGCGTTGACCACGACGATGTTGTCGCCGCAATCGACGTGCGGGGTGAACTGCGGCTTGTGCTTGCCGCGCAGGCGCTGGGCGATGATCGCGGCCAGCCGTCCGAGCACGAGGCCGTCGGCGTCGATCAGGGTCCAGCCCTTGCTCACCTCGGCGGGCTTGAGCGAAAGGGTCGTCTTCATGGCAAGGGTCCCAACTGGATCAGAAGGCGGCATATGCCCTGAAACCCGTGCGGCGTCAAGCGTTTAGCTATGTGGTATGGCATTACCACAAGCCAGGCCAGGTCCGGGGGATAGGGTGCCCCGATGGACACCCGCATCCATGTCATCGGCGCCAGCGGCCGGTCCGGCGCGGCGCTGTGCCGCTCGCTGCTGGCCGACGCCGTTCCTTTTGCCCCCGTGGTGCGCAGCGCCGGGCGCTGGGCGGCGACCGGGCTGGCGGGCGAGCCTGTGGTTGCCGACCTCGCGGACGGCAGCCTGCGCCCGGCGCTGGCGGCCGCCCCCCGCGGGGCGGCCTGCGCGCCAGCCCGGCCCATTC
>CAXUIQ010000036.1:0-11791 GCA_964250815.1 uncultured Acetobacteraceae bacterium | reverse complement strand
CATTCCCGCCATCCTGGCCGCAGCGCCCCGGGCAGGCCGCTTCGTGTTCCTCGGCAGCACCCGCAAGTTCACCCGCTGGCCGGACGCCCATGGCGGCGGCGTGCTGGCGGGAGAGGCGGCCTTTCTCGCCTCCAGCCGGCCCGGCGTGCTGCTGCATCCCACCATGATCTACGGTGCGGAGGGCGAGGACAACGTGCAGCGCCTCGCCGCCCTGCTGCGCCGCTTGCCCGTCGTGCCGCTGCCGGGTGGCGGCCGGGCGCTGGTGCAGCCCATCCACCAGTCCGATGTGACCCGATGCCTGCGCGCCGCGCTGGACGTGGCGTGGAACGGGCCGCACAGCATGGTGATCGCCGGGCCGGAGGCCGTGGCCTACGCGGCCTTCGTCCGCGCCGTGGCATCGGCGGCCCGGCTGCGCGCGCCCCGGACGGTGCCGGTGCCCGCCGCCCTGCTGCATGCGCTGGCGCCGCTGACCGCCCTGCCCGGCCTGCCGCGCATCCAGGGCGACGAGGTGCGCCGGCTGATGGAGGACAAGGCGTTCCCAATCGACGCCATGCGGCGCATCCTGGGCGTCGAACCCATCCCCCTGTCCGCCGGCCTCGCCACGACCTTTGAAGGAGCCTGACATGCCCGTTCTCAACCGCATCGCCGAGTTCCACGCCGACATGACGGAGTGGCGCCGCGACCTGCACCGCCACCCCGAGCTTGCGTTGCAGGAAACCCGGACCTCGGCCGTGGTGCAGCAGCGCCTGCGCAGCTTCGGCGTGGATGAGGTTCATGCCGGGCTGGCCGGCACCGGCGTGGTCGGCGTGATCCGCGGCGCGCACCCGGCGCGCGACGGCGCCGCGCCGGCCATCGGGCTGCGCGCCGACATGGACGCGCTGCCGATCCACGAGGAAACCGGCGCCGAATGGGCCAGCCAAACGCCCGGCGTGATGCACGCCTGCGGCCACGACGGGCACACCACCATGCTGCTGGGCGCGGCGCGCTACTTGGCCGAAACCCGCAACTTCGCCGGCACCGTGTACGTCATCTTCCAGCCGGCCGAGGAGAACCACGGCGGCGGGCAGATGATGGTCCAGCAGGGATTGTTCGAGCAGTTCCCTATGCGGCAGGTCTATGGCCTGCACAACTGGCCCGCCGTGCCGGCCGGCGTGTTCCAATGGCGGGACGGCCCGATCATGGCGGCCGTCGCCAACATCGAGATCACCGTCACCGGACGCGGCGCGCACGGCGCCCAGCCGCATACCGGCATCGACCCGGTCGTGGTCAGCGCCGCCATCGTGCAGGCCCTCCAAAGCATCGTCGCCCGCAACGTCGAGCCGGCGCAGTCCGGCGTGGTCACCATCGGGAGCATCCAGGGCGGCCACATCTACAACGTCATCCCGGAGACCGTCCGCATGCTCGGCACCGCCCGCTGGTTCGACCCGGCGGTCGGCGACATCCTGGAATCCCGGCTGCGGCGCTTGGCCACCAGCATCGCCGAGGGGTTCGGCGCGCAGGCAGACGTCCTCTTCGACCGCACCTATCCCGCCACCGTGAACGACCCGGACGCCATGGCGCTGGCCCGGCGCGCGGCGGAGGCCGTGCAGGGCGCCGCCGGGGTCGAGCACATGGAGCGCCCGACCATGGGCGGCGAGGACTTCAGCTTCATGCTGAACGCCAAGCAGGGCGCCTACATCATGCTGGGCGCCGGGCGGGGTGCGGGCGACGCGATGGTGCACCACCCGAAATACGACTTCAACGACGCGATCCTGCCGGTTGGCGCGTCGTATTGGGCGACGCTGGCGGAGCAGTTGCTGGCGCGGGCCTGACCGTGCCGCCGTCCACGTTGGCCCTCATGGCCGCGAGGGGTGCGGAGCAGACGGTCGGCATGGCGAGTTCCCTTCGACCAGCGCCCGGTCTGCTCCGATGCCGTCCGTCACCGCGTCGAAGAACGCGCGCACCCGCGCCGTGCGCCGAAGGTCCTGGTGCGTGACGATCCATAGCTCGCGCGCCAGCGCCGGCACCGGCCCGCCTGGCAGCGCACGTACCAGGCCAGGCTCGGCATCGCCGAGATAGCAGGGCAGCACAGCAAGCCCGATCCCGGCGCGTGCGGCCACGAACTGGTTGACAAGGCTGTTCGTCCGATAGACGACCGCGGCAGCGGGCGCGGTCTCCGCCAGCCAGTCCGCGGCGTTGATGCCAGCCGTGCCCTCCTCCCACCCGATCAGCGGGTAGTACGCCAGGTCGGCAGGCACGGCCGGCGATGCCGCTCCAGCCAAGAGGCCCGCCGCGCCGTAAACGGTCCAAGCGACGTCGGCGAGCTTCCGCCCCCACAGGTCGCCTTCGCGTGGGCGGGCCACACGCAACGCCAGGTCCGCCTCGCGCCGCGACAGGTTCAGCACGCGGCTGTCCACGACCAATTCGATGACGATGCCCGGGTGCTTCTCGCGGAACCGGGCCACGTGCCGGGTGAGCAGCCGGTAGGCCAGCGTCTCCGAGCAGGTCACGCGCAACCGGCCCGTCAGGCGGCGGTCCTGCCCGGCAAGGTCGCGTGCGAGGCCGAGCGCTTCATCCTCCATGCGCTCGGCCGCAAGCGCCACGCGCGTTCCGGCTGCCGTAGGCTGGTAGAGGGCGCCTGGCCCGCGCTCGAACAAAGCAAGGCCGAGCCGGGCTTCCAGCGCGGCCAAGCGCCGGAACACGGTCGAATGGTCCACCTGCAGCGCTTTCGCCGCGGCGGTCAGGCTCCGCGACCGTGACACGGCGAGCACCAGGCGGGCGTCGTTCCAGTCGTCCATGCCAGAAGCTTAGCACTGCGCCGGCTTGCATGGACGCAAGCCGTCCTTGTCAACGTGCAACGGGCGTTGCGCGGCAGGGCCGCCTAGTTTCGGGACAGGCGGCCGGAACATCCCGGGAGGCGCTTTCGGGGCCGTGCCGCCCATCATCGACAGGAGAAGGCCCATGCAAACCGCCCGCATCCCCGACCCGGCCGAGTGGGGCGCCGCGCTGTTGCGCGTCAGCCTCGGCGCCATGTTCCTGGCGCACAGCGTCCTGCTCAAGCTGCTGACGTACGGCTTGCCCGGCACCGCCCGCTTCTTCGCGGGCGTCGGCCTGCCCGGATGGCTGGCCTACCTCACCTTCGCCTGCGAGGCTGCGGGCGGGACGCTGCTCGTCCTCGGCGTCCAGGCGCGCTGGGTGGCGCTGGCGCTTTCCCCGTTCCTGCTTGGGGCGCTGCTCGCCGTGCATTGGCCGAACGGGTGGGTGTTCACCAGCCCCGGCGGAGGGTGGGAGTACCCGGCCTACCTGTTCGTCCTTTGCGTCGCCCAAGCCTTGCTCGGCGACGGCGCTCTCGCGCTCTCGCCGTCGCGCCTGCCGGCGGCCTTGCTGGGGCGCGGGTCCACCCTGCGCGCCGCACGCTGACACCCAGCAACGGAGTCCGCCGCGATGACCCAGCAAACGCCGTCGCTACGCCTCGTCAGCCACCATCTTTGCCCGTACGTGCAGCGCGCCTTGATCGCGCTGGCCGAAAAAGAAGTGGCGCACGAGCGCGTGTACATCGACCTCGCTGCCAAGCCTGAATGGTTCACCCGCATGTCGCCGCTCGGCAAAGTGCCGCTGCTGCTCGTGGACAGGGACGGCACGGCCCTGTTCGAGAGCGCCGTGATCTGCGAGTTCCTGGAGGAGGCCATGCCCGGGACGCGGCTGCATCCCGATGATCCCATCGAACGCGCCCGGCACCGGGCCTGGATCGAGTTCGCGTCCGCCATGCTGGGCGCCATCGCCGGATTCTACGTGGCCCCGGATGCGGCAGGCTACGAGCACAAGCGCGCCGACCTCGCGGCCAAGGCGGCTTGGCTTGAGAAGGCGCTTGGGACGGGGCCGTATTTCGCGGGCGAACGGTTCAGCCTCGTGGACGCGGCGTTCGGGCCGGTGTTCCGCTACTTCGACACGTTCGAGACGGTGCTGCCAAGCCTGGGCATCCTTGACGCCGATCCGAAGGTGCGCGCCTGGCGGGCGGCGCTTTCCGCACGGCCCAGCGTGCGGGATGCCGTCGCGGCGGACTACCCGGAACGCCTGGCGGCATTCCTGCGCATGCGCGGGTCGCACCTTTCTCGCTTGATGGCCTGATTGGTGACAACGCTGCTGGGACAACCCAAACGTTCTGCTCATCTACGTTCCTGAGCACTAATCCAGCCAGGCCAGCATCCCCTCGAACCGCCCGGCGTCGATGGCCCAGGCTTCGGTCTGCATGACGTTGGTCCAGGCCTCGGCACCCTGGAAGAACACCCAATCGAACCGCAGGCCGATCAGCCGGGCGATGTCGTAGTAGAACGGATCGACCCGGCGGTTGGTGAACATGCTGACCCGCGCGCCCGGGCGCATGAACACCGTGTTGGCCAGCGCCGCCCCCATGGGGCCGAGCACGTGGTCCGCACCGTGGAACAGGCCGACCTGCTCGGGAAAGCTCAGGGTGGCGGGTTCGACGACGTGGTAACCGTGACGCCGGGCCAGGTCCTCCAACTGCGGCTGGTTGGCGATGGGCCGGATCGCGCCGGGCGGGCGCGTGACGTAGAGGCGGCGCGGAAAGGCGGAAGCGGGCGCGGCCGGGCCGAGGATCTGCGCGAGGTCGCGCAGCGTCCGCGACTTGCGCCGGTCATGCTGGGCGACGGGGCCGACCCACAGCACCTCCTCTACCCGCACGACCTGGTTGTTGAAGCACACGACATGCTCGAAGGACAGGCCCAGCGTCTCGGCGGCGTACTGCACGGCCGGTAGGAACATCAGGCTGGACCAAGGGAACAGCAGGGTGAAGCGCCGGATGCCCATGGCTCGGATGTGCAGCAGCTTGGGCAGCACCTCCACCAGCATGTGGCCGTAGTTGCAATACACGTCCTTGAAGATGTGGAACGTCGGCAATGCGCTGGGCGGGCAATGGTGGACCTCGCCGCGCAGGATCTGCTGCCCGATTTCGGCGATCACCGGGCGGTCCACCGCGCTGTCCTCGAAGTTGAACGTGTCCGCCAGCGCCTGGTCCGGATATAGGATCAGGTAGTGCCCGTGCACCACATGCGCGTCGCGGACCCGGATCACGTACTCGTCCGGGCAGTCGATCGTGGTGCGTCCCAATTCCTCGGGAAACCAGGACAGCAAGCGCGGGTCGCGGGTCCAGTAGTTGAACAAGCGCGGCGGCCCCTGCACGGGGTAGGAGCGGTCCGGCACCACCAGCTCGACCCGGTGCGGCACCTCGTCGTGCCGGTGCAGCCGCAGCGCGGGCGCCGTCAGGCTCATGCCCATTCGAACGCGAAGATTTCGTATCCGAACAGCGCGGGCGCGAAGCCCAGCCATTGGTTGTGCGCGTGCGTCGCGCGGGATTTCCCGACATAAGGCGGCGCGGCCGGGTCGTGCAGCAGGCCGTGGACATGGGCCAGAAGGGTCGGGTGCGTTTCCCAGTGGCACAGGAACAGCTTGTTGCCAGCCCAGGCGAACGGCGCCAGCGCGGTGCGGGGATGGGCGGCGAAGTGCCGGCACAGGCCCTCCATCACCCCGGGCGTTTTCGGGTTGAACACGTCGTCGGCGGCGATGACCGTGCGCTCCGAGACCAGGCGCTCGACCATCGCCAGGTCGGCCTGCACGTCCGCCGCCAGGTGCCCGGCATCCACGCTGATGAAGCTGTAGCCGCCCGGGCTGAGGCCGCGCAGCGTGTCGGTCTCCACGTCGGCGGTGTAGGCGACGATCAGCGTCGGCGGCGGCGAGCCGGGCGCCAGCGCCGCGACCGTCGCCAGCACCACGTCCCGGGCATAGTCGCGGTCAGGCTCCGGGATTTGCTCGCCGACGCGCGAGGTGAAGGCATCGACGCCGACGACCGGCGCGCCCGTGCCCTGCGCCAGGCTGGCCAGCAGGCTGAGGTAGCGCCCTTTGAATACCCCAAGCTCCAGCACGCCGGTGACGGCTCCCGCCGAGCGCTGCCATTGGAACAGCCGGGCGGTCAGGTCGGCCGCCTCGTCCGCCATCCAGCCCTCGATCCCGCGGAACGCATCGAGGTCGAGCGGCGGGACAGCCGCAGAGGCTGGCGTCTTGCCCGGCGACCCCGCTTTGTGCCGCGCGACCAGGCAGGCGAACAGCGGCTCCGCCTCCCCGCTCCGCTCGGCTTCCTGTTCGAGTCGCATGATCCCGTCGATCAGCGCGTTGTCCCCCTCGTCGTCGGGATCGAAGTTGTGGGCGATGTCGAGCAGCACCTCGAACGACAGGCTCATGCCCATCGGCACGACCTCCACGTCGAAGAACCGGCGCATCACCGGGACGATCTCGGCCGACCGCGCCGCCTCGCTCGGGTCGTTCTGCAAGTAGAGTTCGACGGGACGACGCCCGATCGCGGTCTTCAGCACGCCGAACCGGTCGAGCCGCTTCGCCTCCGGCAACGTGAGGAGGGCGGCGTTCATGGCGGCGAGGTGGGCGTCCGCATACTGCATCCGGGACGGGCCGACGTAGTCGCTGGCGAACAGCACGCCGCCGGGCTGGAGCGTTTCGGCGGCCTGGGCGAACAGGTGCTCCAGGTTCTCGATGTGGTGCAGCGCGTGGCTGGCATAAACGAAGTCGTACTGGTTGCGCGCCATCAGCCAGGCGTTGCCGTCCAGCAAGTGGAACCGAAGATTCTGCAATCCCTGCTCGCGCACCCTGGCCTGCGCCGCCATGATCGCGCCCTCGGCGATGTCGAAGGCGTCGATGCGCTCGCAGGTGCCGGCCTCGATCAGCCCGAAGGCCAGGTCCCCGCCGCCGCAGCCGATCTCCAGCGCGTGCCGGGCCGGCGCTGCCATGCGCGCCCGCATCCAGGAAAACGGGTCGAGGCCGCCCAGAAACGTGTCATACAGCCCGGCCCGCAGCCGCGGATGGTCGATGGCATACATCCAGCCCGCCCGGCCCGGCTTTTCGCGCTCCTCCAGGCAGGCGGTCCAGAACTCGGACGTTTTAGCAGCATCGGACGGCATGGCGCGAGCATCGCACCACACGTCGCGGTTGTCATCCTGTGATTTACTCGCGCACCCTTATTTGCCGACGTTCCACTCAGGTTCCTGCACGGCGACGGCGGGCGGGAACACCGTGTGGTAAGCGCCGCCGCGGACCTGCTGGATCACCGGCGTCGCGTCCTGGTTCTGCCCGGTCTCGTCGAAGCGCACGCCCTTCCACGGCATGATCGTCTGCTCGCCGGGCACGTTTGTCGCGACCAGGGCGCGGCGGATGTCCTCGGGCTTCGCCGACCCGGCCCGGTTGATCGCGTCCGCCAAGACTTGCACGGCCACGACCTGCCGCGAGGTGTTGTCGTTGAGGTCCTTGTTCGCCCGCGCCCGGAACAGCGCCATCACCGGAGCGATGGCCGGGCGGGAGGCCACGGCGTCGCCGGCGAAGCTCGACCGGCTGAACACGCCCTCCGCCAACGGCCCGGCGGCGGTCATGAACGCTTGCTCCTGGAACCCCGCCGCCTGCGCCATCACAGCGTGCGGCTTGTAGCCAAGTTCGGACAGGCTGCGCATCAGCAGGATGGCATCGGACGTGTAGCTGGACGGCATCAGCACGTCGGCGTCTGCCGCGCGGAGCCGCTGCGCCTCCGCCGACAGCGACGGCGAGTTGGCGCGGTACTTGATGTCTGCCACGACCGTCATCTTGGCAGCAGCGGCAAGCCGGCGCTGCACGGCGCTGCTGTCCGCGCCGAAGATGCTGTCCTCGTAGAACAGCGCGATGGTCCTCACGGGGCGCCCGGTTTTCTTGCCGACCTCCGCGAAGAAGTCGAACATGGCCTGCGTGAACATCTCGTCGTGCGGGCTGGTGCGGAAGAACCACTTGAGGCCGCGCTTGTTCAGGCTGGGCGACGAGTTGTCCATCGAAAGGTACGGCACCTCGTAGCGCTCGGCCACCTGGCTGATGGTGGCCGCCGTGGGGGGGGGGGGGGGGGGGCCCCCCCCCCCCCCCCCACGACATGGTCCTGGGTGATCAGCCGTTCCGCCTCCGCCCGGGCCTTCTGCGGGTCGTTCTGGTGGTCGGCATACACGACGCGCAGCTTGGCGCCGCCGAGGCGGTCGAGGCCGCCGCCCCCGCCCATCAGCATCGGCAACGGCTCGTGCGCGCCGTTCACGATGTCGAGCGTCGTGTCGATGGCGGCGCGGGCGTCGGCGCCGATCTGCGCCGCGTTGCCGGTCAGCGGGTAGATCGCGCCGATCACCACGTCTTCCGCGGCAAAGGCCGGCGGTACCGCCACCATCAGCACGGCGACGATGCCCAAGACGAGTCTCATGCCCATTCCTTCCGGATCATGCGCCGGAAGTGAAGCACGCGGCGCAGCGTCATGCACGCGGGACGTTACGGGATGGGCGCGGGACCAGGGGGACTGCTGGGGCGAACGATGGGTTTCGAACCCACGACATCCAAGACCACAACCTGGCGCTCTACCAACTGAGCTACGTCCGCCACAGCAGGCGCGCGGTTTACGGCGTTCAGCCCGCCGCCGTCAACTGCGCTGTGCGGTCCTGCCCCCGGAAGTGCCGCGAAAGCCGGGCCACCGCCTCGTCCAGCAGCGCATCCTGCTTGCAGAAGGCGAACCGCGCGTAGTGGCCGGGCGCGTCCCGTTCGTAGAACGCCGAGACCGGGATCGCCGTGACGCCGGCCTGCTCGGTGATGTGCCGGCAGAACGCCACGTCATCCCCGGGGAAGCCCAGCCGGCTGAAGTCCGCGGTGACGAAGTAGCTGCCCATCGCCGGCAGCACGGCAAAGCCGATGCCGGCCAGGCCCGCCGACAGCCGGTCCCGCTTCGCCGCCAGCGCCGAGGCCAGCCCGGCGAAATAGGCATCGTCCAGCCCCAGCCCCACCGCCGCGGCGCGTTGCAGGTTGGGCGGCGTGGTGAAGGTGAGGTTCTGGTGCGCCTTGGCGACCACCGCGCACAGCGCCGCCGGGCCGGACACGTAGCCGACCTTCCAGCCGGTCAGGCTGAACGTCTTGCCGGCGCTGCCGATCCGCAGGCAGCGGTCGCGCAGGCCCGGCAGCGTCATCAGCGGGATGTGCCGCCAGCCGTCATAGGTCAGGTGCTCGTACACCTCGTCGCACACGGCGTAAGCGTCGTGCTTCGCCAGCAAGTCGGCGATGAAGGCCAGCTCGGCGGCGGTGAACACCTTGCCGCACGGGTTCATCGGCGTGTTGAGCAGGATCGCCTTGGTGCGGGGGCCGAAGGCGGCCGCCAGCTCGGCGCGCGGCAGCTCCCACCGCGGCGGCATGAGGCGCACGAGGCGCGGCACGGCGCCCAACATGCGGACCACGGGCAGGTAGGTGTCGTAAAGCGGCTCGATCAGCACGGCCTCGTCGCCCGGGTTCAGCAGGGCCATGAGGCTGGCGGTGATCGCCTCCGTCGCGCCGGAGGTCACGACGACCTCCGTCGCCGGGTCGATCAGAAGGCCGTAGAAGCGTTGGTTGGCGCGCGCCACGGCGTCCCGCAGCTCGGGCACGCCGGTCAGCGGGGGGTATTGGTTGCGCCCGTCCCGCAGCGCGTCCGCCGCGGCCTGGATGACCTCCGCGGGTCCGTCGGTGTCCGGAAAGCCCTGGCCGAGGTTGATCGCCCGGTGCTGCGTGGCAAGCGCCGACATCACGGTGAACACCGTCGTTCCCATGGCGGACAGCATCTGGTTCGCAGGCTTCAAAGGTCGGGTCCCCGGCTCAAGGCAAGGCGTCCAGTATGGGTCCAATCGGCCGGCGGTTCAACTTGCCTACTGGTTGGGCAGCCACGCCGCCGCGTGCCTGCTTTCCGGCACCATGCGGCGAAGGCGGAATCGGCCGGGGCGCCGCGGATTGCCGGCTGGCACGCTGCGTGCAACCCTTCGGAGCCGTCCCCCCATGGGCGGCCTACGCAGCAAGGGAGGACGCGGGGCTGACCGCCCGGCGCGGCACGCATGAAGAAGATCGAAGCGGTGATCAAGCCGTTCAAGCTGGACGAAGTGAAGGAGGCGCTGCACGAGGTAGGGTTGCAGGGGATCACGGTGGTGGAGGCCAAGGGGTTCGGCCGCCAGAAGGGCCACACGGAACTGTATCGCGGCGCCGAGTATGTCGTGGACTTCCTCCCCAAGGTGAAGATCGAGGTCGTCTGCGACGACGCGGTGGTGGAGCGTGCCGTGGAGGCCATCGTCACCGCCGCGCGCACCGGCCGGATCGGCGACGGCAAGATCTTCGTGAGCCAGGTCGAGGAGGTCATCCGCATCCGCACCGGGGAGCGCGGCGACGACGCGATCTAGCCGCCCGCTTCCCGCCAACGCTTCGAGTGTCTAAACGAATCACGGATCAGGCCGCGTCGGGCGGCCTGCGAACCCAGGGATAGAGAACCAGGATGGCAATGGAGCCCAATTCGCCCGAAACCGGCACAGGGGCTGGCCCAGCCCCCGGCAGCGTCGCCCACGTCATGGAGATGATGCGCGAAAACTCCGTGGAATACGTGGACCTGCGGTTCACCGACCCGCGCGGCAAGTGGCAACACACGGCGCAGCACGTTTCCACCATCGAGGAGGATGCGTTCCGCGACGGCATCATGTTCGACGGCAGCTCGATCGCCGGCTGGAAGGCGATCAACGAGAGCGACATGATCCTGATGCCCGACCCGGCCACGGCGGTCATGGACCCGTTCGCCGCCAAGCCCAGCCTGATCCTGTTCTGCGACGTGTTCGAGCCGAGCACCGGGCAGCCCTACGCCCGCGACCCGCGCAGCACGGCGAAGAAGGCCCAGGCCTACGTGGAAAGCAGCGGCATCGGCGACACCGTGATGGTGGGCGCGGAGGCCGAGTTCTTCATCTTCGACAGCGTGCGCTTCGGCGTCGGCCCCAACTTCAGCACCGTCGCCATCGACAGCGTCGAGGGTCCCGGCGCCAACCTCAAGGATTATCCCGAAGGCAACATGGGCCACCGGCCCAGCGTCAAGGGCGGCTACTTCCCCGTGCCCCCGGTGGACAGCGAAAGCGACCTGCGGGCCGAGATGCTGTCCAGCATGGGCGAGATGGGCCTGCCGATCGAGAAGCACCACCACGAGGTCGCCCAAAGCCAGCACGAGCTTGGCACCCGGTTCGGCACGCTGCTGAAGATGGCCGACCAGATGCAGATCTACAAATACTGCGTCCACAACGTCGCCCACAGCTACGGCAAGACGGCGACGTTCATGCCGAAGCCGATCTACGGCGACAACGGCTCCGGCATGCACACGCACCAGAGCATCTGGAAGGACGGCAAGCCGATGTTCGCCGGCAACGGCTACGCCGACCTGTCGGAAACCTGCCTTTACTTCATCGGCGGCATCATCAAGCACGCCAAGGCCTGCAACGCCTTCACCAACCCGAGCACCAACAGCTACAAGCGCCTGATCCCTGGGTTCGAGGCGCCGGTGCTGCTGGCCTACTCCGCCCGCAACCGCTCGGCGTCCTGCCGCATCCCCTATACCACCAGCCCCAAGGCGAAGCGGGTCGAGATCCGGTTCCCCGACGCTTCGGCGAACCCTTACCTCGCCTTCTCGGCGCTGCTGATGGCAGGTCTCGACGGGATCAAGAACAAGATCCATCCGGGCGACCCGATGGACAAGGACCTCTACGACCTGCCGCCCGAGGAGCTGAAGGGCATCCCCACCGTGTGCGGCAGCCTGCGCGAGGCCTTGGGCGCGCTGGAAGCGGACCACGAGTTCCTGCTGGCGGGCGACGTGTTCAGCAGCGACCAGATCAGCAGCTACATCGAGCTGAAGTGGAACGAGGTGTACCGCTTCGAGCACACGCCGCACCCCGTCGAGTTCGAGATGTACTAC